>LNEB01000013.1 GCA_001464795.1 Bdellovibrionales bacterium Ga0074139 | reverse complement strand
GCCTAAGAGACCGTTCGGTGCAAAACCTTACAAAACTCATCAGTAGCTTAACTTTGGATTTACAGATTTAAACGAGAAGCCTTTAAATTGAAAGAAATAAATCACAAATTGCAGACCTCCCCCTGTAAAGGGTTCAAGCTCACGAGTTCAGATCAAATAGATTGGAATTGGTTATGGTCCAGACCTTGTAACCTAGGCGTATAGGGGGTCTTCATGACTTTATTTATATCGGATTCGTTCTTTGGTTTCAAAAATGATAAATACAGGGCGTCTTTGTCTCACCCAAAATCGAGGCTGATCTGGAGTCAAAACTTGACCCGTCAAGAATCGGTTTTACAACTCAAAGAATCCCTTCGTTTGCTTCCAGAGCCCATGGAAATTATCGCTCATGGTAAGGGTGGTCTGGATATGATTGATTGCTTGGTGCAATTCCCAGAGCTCAGAGCCAAGGTCAAAAAATTAGTGTGTGTGCAGTCTCCGATTTGGGGAACACCAGCCGCAGACTTTTTAGTGGGTCATCCAATGATGCGTGTGATGCTCAATCTCTTTGGATTTATATTTCGTTTTTCTCCACAAGCCGTTGAGGAATTAACTGAGCTGAATCGCCAAGTTTATATGATCATTAATAGAAGTAAAATTATGGAAATGATGAGTGAAGTAGAAGTGGTTACCGTGGGTTCTAGTTTTCAGTGGGGAGCAAAGCCCGAGGGAATTTTAAACCGCGTAGGATATTTTATAAATAGGTTGATTACGCAGCACTCAGGCCCGAATGATGGAGTTGTACCTGAAAGCTCGACAAGGATTGCCAATGAAAAGCATGTCAAGCTTAGTCAGGTTTCCCATCTAGGAGCTATTCCGCTAGTGCCTTCTGGATATCACCAACTAAATCCTTTGGTTCCACCTGAGGGGCGTAACGCTGAAGGACCTGTCCATTTTTAGAAATTAAAAATTTAGTAAAATTCCATTTAATAGCCTCTGTGCCTAAAAGCCCAGGGGCTTTTTCTTTTAACCATGTGTAGAGGGGATCGGCGTTGGATCCGTTGACATCAATTTTTGCCATAATCGGAAAAGTCACATCATACTTCAACGAGCAAAAACTTTGAATTTCTTCATTGGTGCCAGGCTCTTGAGCGCCGAATTGGTTGCACGGAAAACCAAGAATAGTGAATTTTTGATTTTTGTATTCACGAAAAAGAGATTCAAGTCCCTTGTACTGGTTAGTGAAGCCGCACTTGCTGGCGACGTTAACTATGAGGACTACGTGGTCTTTGAGTTTCGCTAAATCGAAAGGCTTGTTGTCTGCAGTTTGTGCTTTGAAGTTATGGAAAGTTGGGGTTGGCATGGTGGCTCCTAGGGTGGGGGCTAAATGGGACCATTGAAAAAATGTAATAGCAGATAAAGCATTAACTTCAAAATAAAATTATATAAACGAACAGGTTAGCTCCCACATCACTATACTTAGGTGCTTAAGTTGCAAGGTTCAAATTAGAGGTGAAAATATGATGTTTATCAAAACCATATATAGTTATGTGATGTTATGTAATTTAGGCTCATTATCCTACGCAGAATCTTTCGGAATGGATTACACAAGTGAACATGAGCAATTAGTTGCATTAGAGAATGAAAGATTAAAAATTGAAAATCCAATAGATCAAATAATGATTAAGGACAGTGAAGGTCATTTAATTTTTGTTGATACTTCTGGAATGTTTATAGTTGAAAAAACAGTATATGAAATTTTACTTGAACGAAATTTAATCAATTTCGAAACCTCATCAATGTCAACTTTGTGTACTAAAACATTAGATAATTAAAGGTTCAATGAAATATATTGATATATTTAAATATTTTTTTATTACAATTTTTTGTGTTTCCATTTTAATTTTTATATTAAAAGTGGTAACTTATCACATGGAAAAAAATAATGATGCGAAACCTTTTATAGTCTCTCTTTTTTGGAAGAAATCGTATAAAACTTTGGATCCTGCGAGAATTTCATACATTAACGAAGCTATTTTGATCGATAACTTGTATAGAAATCTTATAGCCTATGACGACTATGGCAACTTAATAACTGATCTTGCTGATAATTTTTTCTGGAATGGATCATCTTATGTTTTTCAGTTTTCAGAAAAGAAACTTACGTCAAAAGGTAAAATAATTAATTCCGATGATGCCCTTTATAGTTTTAAAAGACTAATGTTAATCGATGGCAATAGTCATGGCAGGTTAAAGAAATATATCTGTGGTTCTGAAGAACTAAAAAATATTAATGATAATTGCGTAGGATTAAGAGCTGAGAATGGCCAATTAATTATTACACCCAATAATAAAATAGCTCCAGATTTGCTACTTAATCTTTTCACCGGTATAGATTTTAAAATTATTCCAAAAGACGCATTTCAACAAACTGAGCCTTATAAGATATTTGATTATACAAATACGACGGGTGCCTATTTCATAAATAGTGATTCCGAGGAAATAGAAGCTTCTTTTTCTTTAAATCCAAATTTTGAAGATGCGAACCAAGAATCACCAAAATTTTGGACAATTAAATCAAGTAATTTGTCAGAAAAAGCATCAAAAATAGGAAGTGAAATAGATCTTATTACGACTGCGAGTTTAATAGATTGGGGACAGGATTCCTATGAAAGTTCAAATTTATCAGTTTTTGAATCATTACCAATAGCAATCGAGTTAATAGTATTTACACAAAATGCACAGAGTTCTTTAAGTATCACTGAAAGAGCCTATGTAGGTGCTATACTGCGGGAATTTTTAGAAAAAAAATTGGAAATTAATAAAAAAGAAACATATCAATTTTTTCCTAAAGACAGTGTTGGATATATTTCAAGAATGGATGAAGACAAATTAATTTCGATATTGGGCAACCAGACAAAACCAAAAAGATTAGTAAAAGTAGGTTTTCCAAAAAGTGTTATGAATTCAATAGGTGATTTAAACAGTCTGTTAAAACATAACATTCAGATCGAAGAATTTGAATTTAGTCAATTTTTAAAGAATTCTGACGGCATTGATGCCATGTACACGTTAACGGATACATCAGTTCAAGAAGAATTGACACTTTTAGAGTACAATTTTAATTTTGGTTTATTTGGTGTACCGATGGAGGAGGCTAAAGGTTGGCTAAGTAAATACGTCATTTCGATCAGAACTGAGAGAGCTAATTTTTTAAAAGATTTCCATTTTAAAATACTCAGTGATTTAAAAATAATACCACTCTATGCAATGCCTTATTATGCAGTTACTACTAAAGACAAAACTTTTAAAATGTCACCCCAGAGTGCATCAACAAAAATATGGAAAATACAATCAAAAAATTTAATATTCTAGATTTTGTTAATCGATTTATGCCAAAAATAACTGAGTTGGAATGGACTTCTCGGCATGGCGTAGGTTTACATGATTTTGAAGTAGAAATTAATTTTGAAGGAAGATCTTTTTTAGGTAGGGGCTCATCATCCATAAAAGACCATGCAATAGAAATTGCCATAACTGAAGCACTAGAAAGAATTGTTTTGAAGCATTCAAAGTTTGAAAACTCGAATGGATGCGCTGGTCATTTTAATTTGGATTGTTCCAAAATATACGCGTCAAGTGAGTTGATTGAAAGGCATGTTTTTCTTCATCAGTTTTATTCAAATAATTTTACAGGTAGTGCAATTAACCTATCTTTTGAAAACTCTTGGTTTTCACTTAAAAAGAATTTTATTAATCTTACGTCTAATAATTACCACATAGGAAGTGTCGACTTTGATGGAAAATTTTTAAATGTAGTATTGAACCTGACTTACGTATCGAAAAATCAGCTCTGCTCTGGATACATCATTGGGTTGGGCTGCAACGAAGACATTCAAAAAGCTAAAGTTTCTGCCGAAATCGAAAGTTTAAGAGTTACTAGTCACATTTACCACAATAAAATTCAGTCAATTACACCTAATGACTTTCAAAATTTAAAGCATCCCTCATTTGAGGATCATATGCTACTATCACTAAATTCAGCCTATTCAAATATTATAAGAAAAAAATTTTACTTTGAAAACAGAGTGATGAAATATTGTGTATCCAATATTACTTTCGATACTTTGCAAGTTCCTCAAGTGTTTTCTGATTTAGGCTTATTTTTTGTGAAGGCGCAATCAGATAAATTATTACCATTATTTACTGGTTTTCCAAATCCTATTTTCATTGAAAAAATGATGCTCCTAGCATCATCTAAGCCAGATATTGAGAATTTTTTAATTCCACATCCATTAGGATAGCCCTTGATTGAATCAAAACTGTTTAATAATTTAAAGTTCAAGCTTGTATTAAGTGGAGCCATGATTTCGTTAGCTTTGTGCGCAGGAGTTTTTTACCTGCAACATTTAATTTTCACTAATAGTGCTAATTTGTATACTAGAACTGTTCGTAACCAAGCACTTTATGGTGAATTTACTCAGGTAAAGCATAGTCTTACGCAATCATTATTAACATTTACTGGTGTGCATGCCATATTTCATGATTCTAATCAAAGTTTTGAATATGGTGAAGAGTCTTTTTTCAAGATTAAGTTGTTTTCATATTTTGATTCTGGTCATAACGTGAAAATGGCAACTTATGTTTTTTATTACAAAGGACTTTATGGTGTCTTTTTTGCAGTATTAATGAATTTATTTAGTTTTATTATATTGTTCATTTTTTACAAAAAATCAAAAAGTAGTATTCTGTTAGAGCTTGATCTCCAAAGAAGGGCTGAGAGCGTTAATACTCTTAAGTGGATTTCAAAACAAGTATCACATGATCTAGCCTCACCCTTGTCTGCTATTAATAATCTAATTTATGCTGCTAAATTTGATAGTGAACAGCTAGATTTGTTTAAAGCAATAACAAAGCGAATATCCGATATTTCTCGTGACTTATTGAGACAAGGTGAAGATTTTAGTTCTGAAGAAACTTCTAATGTCTCTGAGTTGGCAACTATCTTTATTCCCAAGCTGCTAAACGAAAAGATTATTGAATTTAGTAATGATGTGAAAATTGAATATGAAATAATAAACAAATCTTCAAGTCTGATAGCATTGAATTCAATAGAAGTTCTTAGAGTTTTATCAAATCTTATTAACAATGCATACGAAGCATCTAGTGAAAAGAAAATGATAACTGTTAAAATCTTCGAGGATGAAAAGTATTTTAATCTTTCAGTAAAAGATGCAGGTAAAGGAATCCCCCCAGATGTTTTGAAGAAATTGAATATAGAAAGTTTCAATTACGGGAAAAAAGGTTCTGGGCTTGGAATCTACGGTGCACGAAAAATTTTGGAAAAAGTTGGAGGAAAAATTGTTATCAAGTCAGATTTAAATATTGGTACAGAGGTATTAGTGTCAATTCCATTTATGATTAATTAATTTCTAGGGATTCTCTTCCTACCGCCATAAACAACGCCATCATTTTTATCTGCAAGGTATTCGATAGATCCATTGTCTACATAAAGGGTTTCACTTATTTTGCAGAAGGCCCTCTCATTGTTGTCCTTATCTCTGAAAATCATACTTTTGCCCATTAAAATTGTTTTGCAAATTTCTCCACCGATATCAATTCCACCTGGAGTCTTTTTGTTTACATTTTTTGAAGAGAGCTTTTTGATAAAGTCAAAATTAGTACATTCATTTTTCTCAGCATTTAGCTTGCATTCAATGGTTGAGGTAAGTCGCATTTCTTCTTTGAAGTAAACTTTAATTTCTTTTCCATCAGAAAAGTAGGATTGGGTTTGTGCCTGTGCTAAAGTTAATATGAGTAAAAAGAAAGTTTTCACATAGCCTCTTCTTTATCTTTGAGGTAGACGATTTCACTAGTATTTAAAAATAAATTTATCTCATCTACCCAAATTTGTCCATTTACACATTTATCAGAAGGACTCATATCGTTTTCGTTCGGAAATTTATCACAGGATGTTCCGTAAGAGTCTCGCACCAAGTATTGACAGAAAGGTGTTTTTGTTTTTGTAACAGGATCTGTGTAAACCGAAACTCTTCTGCCCACAATGGGGCTGCCATGCATAGCAGTTGGACAAGATTCGGTGCTCAGCGTTCCATTTTTTTGCATAGTTATTAGATCGACATTCTTTAACATTCCATGGCAGTAGTTTATAGAAACTGGTGTTCTTTTATTGTTTAATCTTTCATCGATTATTTTTCTTATTTTTTTTATACCTTCTATTGCTTCACCCTTTGAGCTTACGGCAACTGATTCTGGTTTTGGGAAGCCAGTTCGAATTTTTGCTTCTTTGCTGCATAGATCTTGAATAATTATATTTATATTTTTTAGTTTGTTATCTTCAATCAAGTGGTTAGAAAGCTTATCTAAGTCTAATTTATTGTTGAAGCCAGCTTTTTGAATACATTTATTAATTTCTGCTATCATTTCCGAGCGAGTTTGTTTAGATTGTGCTGCTAGTAAATCTTCTAAAAAGATTTCGTAATTTTTTGTTTTTAAGTTTTTATTAAAAGTATTGTATGAGCAAGCTTTGTATTCGTTTATTTTTTCTAAAATTGAATATGGTGAGGCTCCATTTTGAAACATATTTCTTCCAGTAGATATAGAATGTTGTAGGGCAAGTGGATATGGTGAAGTAATAAATTCTAGTGGTGGATCATTTTTAATTTTCCAAGCATCAGCAAGTTGTGTTGCACTGTATGCTGCACATAAACCCAAGTCTTGTTGGTGTTGGATTGGAATTTTTGACATTGCTTCTGGTGGTAAATCAAGTCGTACCTCCGAGCAATTCTTCCCTTTCGAAAGTTCAAATTTGTCTACTAGTTCAATATTTGCTAAAATCACAAATTGAAAAATCATAATTGTTAAATATGTCATTTTTTAATGATATAATTTCATTTTGAGACATTCATTCTGTTATTTATTTATACTAACTAATGTCTAGTCCATAAATGAGACATTTTACTCTTTAATAACAGTATTTTTTTATTTTTATTTCGATTGTGATAAACTTAAATCAGGGGGAAAATTGTCATATTTTCTTACGATTTTATGTTTATGTTCATCAATTTTGGCTTTTGGAAATTCCGTAAAAAGCAGAGCTTCACAAAGCGCCGATCGAGGACCTGCATCTAATACTTTAGGTTCTTCCATTGCATTTCCAGGTTATTACAACTGTGAATATAACAACCAGTCTTATTTAAAGTGTGACGCTAACGGCGTGCCTGTTCCTGGCAGCAGCCCGCAAACTAACCTTAATCAGTATATTAATGATAATCCCGCTGCCTTACAAAATCAAAATGATGAGGACTCTAGACGTAGGCTTGATATTTTAATCGCCGACTGCCAGCAGACATCAGGAATGTCATCCGTAGAATGTGAAAGATCTATGGGGTTGAATCAAGGCACAAGCACTTCGACTGGCAATAATGGTGCAAACAGAGTCAATGATTGCGTAGCTAATGAAAGCTATCCAGGTGAGTGTGACATTGGTCAACCAACAGCAAGAGGCGAAGTTAAAGGTACTAACAACGGCACATGTCAGCACGGTATGGACGCTCTCGGCAACTGCCGACCAAACCCCAACGACCCCAACGCAGCAGTGGGACCTAGCCCAACCGCACCCAGCGGAAACCTCAATCTAGCGGGCTACGAAGCTCAGCAACAGCACATAGAAGTATGTGCTGCCGCAGGAAAAAAAGCTGATGATGCTTGCAACCCAGAAGCACAAAGCTGGATGAAAGCTATCAATCAAGTATCAGGAATATTAGGTTCAACTATGAATCAAGGTGCCTGCAGCACCTTAGCCGCAACTCAAACGGGTTCTGCTGCCTCCATGAGCTACTACACAGCTCAGTGCGGACAAGCTGTTGGCGAGTGCGTTTCTACCTGTCAGAAAAATATAGTTTCTTCTGATCCAAATATTAAAAATGAAGCAACAGAAATTGTTAAAGAGTGTAATAAAAAAGGTGTGACAGCTAAACAAGCAGAGCAAGCAGCCGCTCAAGGTGCTGCACAACTTGCGAAAGCTATTCAGTCTTGCCAAGCCTCTTTTGGAATGGATATGGGAAATATGGGCATCCAAGCTCAACCCTATGTCGGTAAAACGGCTGATGAAATTTTAGCAGGTTTGCAAACTCAGCAAGATCAAAGTTTAAACTTTCAAGGCACGGGTTCAGGTCAAACAGGTGACATGAACGCAAATATTAATCTTGATGATTTAGGTAGCGAGGCTCCAACTATCGGACCAGCTAAACCAAGATCTGTTGGACAAGCCCCCGGTGGTCAACAAGGCAGTGCAGGTATGGGCTCTGGTGGTGGAGTGGGTGTAGATGCCAACAGTGGTCGTGCGTCCAATAGAAAATCAGGTTCAGGATTATTTTCAAATATCTTATCGGGATTTTTTGGTAGTGGCGGTGGCGGATCTTTCGGTGGCAGCGGTGGATCTGGTCGTTCCGGAAGTGGAGGCGGTAGCTGGTTCGGTGGAGGCTCGGGTTCCAATCAACCTCAAGCAGCTAAAATGCCAGACCTCAGACAATTTTTACCAGGTGCTAAACTTGATCCTAAAAAAGATCGCGGTATCGCAGGCCGAGTGGTTTCTCGTGACGGGATCAGTGGACCTCACTCGAATGTTTGGCGAGACATCAGTAATCGCTACCAAGTTAAGAAAGCATCACTGCTTCCTTAACAACTAAATCCCCATCATCGAATGTAAACACTTAACTGTTTTGTGGCGAATCTCTTGGTCGACCACCATGGTAACACTCATGCCTGTTACTAATATTTCACTAAATGAAATACCGTCCCGATCTAAAAGCTTAAATAAATGATCGAAAAGCTGTGAAGATGTCACCCCGGTGCAAGTCATGGTCACAGTCGAAAATCTTTTTAGATTTGTTTTCACGGGTGAAGTTGGAATTTCTTTCTCGATGGCTCGCATGATTTCCAGCGGCCCCGTTAATAAAAGCTGAGTGTTGTCATTGATGGGTTGAGTTCGCAAAATCTGCGGGAAAGGTATTTGTTTTTCATTCAAATACCAACTTAAGTTTTCTAATGCTTTGAGTGGTTTCACGCCTTCCATGACAAGTTCTAGAACAGTTTCATGAGAGTTAACGGAAAGTGGTTTTGCTGATTCATACATATTGAATCCCTTCTGAATCAAAGTTCCATTGGATAAAGTATCACTGGCAGGACCCACATAAAGTTTGACCTCACGAACTTTTGCAAGTTCGACGGATCTGTAATGCAAAACTTTAGCTCCCCAAAAAGTCATTTCTAAAAGTTGGTCATAGTTTAAATGGGAAATGGGTTTTGCATCTTCCACAATTCTGGGGTCAGCACTAAAAATAGCAGGCACGTCTTTTAAAATTTCGCAGCGTTCAGCTTTAAAGTGTGCTGCCATAGCAACAGCTGTTGTATCCGTGCCTCCGCGCCCAAGGGTGGTGATCTCTTTTGTCACCGGAGAAACCCCTTGAAAGCCTGCAATCACCGCAATTTTTTTCTCGCGAATGGCTTGTTCGACCCTTTGTGGTTTTAAATCTTGAATAAAAGCATTCACATGAGATTCATTCGTTAAAATTCCAGCTTGGCTACCAGTAAAACTAATGGCCGGCGCTTTTAAGTCATTCAAAGCCATAGAAAGCAGTGACATGCTAATTCGCTCTCCTGTAGTAAGCAGCATATCAAGTTCGCGGCGTGAGGGATTGGCTGATACTTGTCCAGCCAAATCAAGAAGTTGATTGGTGGTTTGTCCCATGGCGCTAACAGCGACTATCAGGCTATGAGATTTTGATTGATCAGAAATTCTTTTTGCAACAGCCCTAATTTTTTCAGGAGTTTCTAAAGTGGCTCCGCCATATTTTTGCACGATTAAAGGTTTTTGAGAACTAGCAAAAGTCGACATAGTAGCATTTAAATCTGCAATTATCGCACTGTCAAAGGAAGCTCGCCTGACACGTCGTAGAGCAAGCTTGATACGATTCGCCCTGATCCTTTTGGAACACGGATGTAATGATGAGAAACAGACTTTGGAACGTAACCCAGCAGTAACTCGGCATTCAAATCACGAAGGGATTTTCGGGTCACACCAATTTTATCAGCCAAATGATCAATGTCTGTGCCGCCGGGGGCTGCGATCACATCATACTGCAAAGGCTCGTGTTGTTCGAGAGCACGAAAGCCATAAAGACTGGGAGCTTTAGAAATTAACATAGCAGCTAAAATTTTAGGAACATACTCTTGAGTTTCCTTGGGAATGGCATTTTTTCGAACGAGTGTCCAGTAGTCACTGGTTTTATGTTTCTTAATTATTCTTCTTAAACCGTTTTCACCCATATTGTAGCCGGCTGCTACCAAGTACCATGATGAAGGAAATTCTTTTCGCAAATCTTTGATGTAGCGAACCGCTGCACGAGTGGCTTTCTGTAAATCCCGGCGTTCATCAAGCCAATAAGTTTTATCGAGACCGTAGCGAGTACCCGTAGTTTCAATGAATTGCCAAGGACCCACAGCCGATGCACTGCTGATGGCAGTTGAGGAAAATCCACTCTCGATCATTACCATAAAAGCTAAGTCTGTCGGCAAATTTGCTTTCCTGAGTTCCTCTTGAATAAAAGGAAGATAGCGACTGGCTCGCTCGAGCCACTGACGAAACCATTTTTGCCCGCGAGTTTGAAAGTGATTCACCCAAAAGGAAACTTTGTGATTATAAGTCACTGGTAAATCAAAAACCAAAGGAGATTGGCCCGAATTCATAGTTTGTATTTGTGACTTTTGATTTTTTACAGTTGGATTGACGGCAGCATTCAAAGACATTGATGAAGCAAAAATAAAAATGAGAAATGTCTTCTTAAGCATCGTTCATTCAGGTTAGCACGGTGTTAAGATAGACTAGCAACCAGATCTGCATTCCAACTGGACCTGACAAAATTCCAACACCGGGCTTTGGTCGAGTCCTTCAGGCAGAGTCAATGAATCGAAATACAGACATTTTAGTCACTGGACTTTCTATCACTAAGTCCTGAAATTTTTGAAATCTCAATTTGGCACAGGCGTTGCTTTTATGACAGCTGTGGAGGATGAATGGCCATAAAAGGAGTTTACACAGCTTTGTCGGGTGCAATGGCTCAAAGTGCAAAACTTGATACCATTGCGAACAACATTGCAAACGTAAACACACCCGGATTCAAACGTGACGAACAAGTTTTTTCAGAATACATCACGGCCAATGAAAAAGAGCCCACAACAATTCCCATTCCCAGAGATGTAGCTGCCATCGAAAGTTTTTATAATATGCAAGGTGGAGATAAAGCCTACGTTCATGAAAAAGGCACTTACACTGATTTTTCCCAGGGCAGTATGAAAAGAACCGGAAGCCCACTTGATGTTGCTATCGACGGCCCTGGATTTTTTGAAGTTTCCACACCCAGTGGTGTTCGCTACACTCGAGCAGGAAATTTTACCATTGATGGCAACGGTCGCATGGTAACAAAAGAAGGTTATCCTGTCCTTCGTACAGCTGATGAGGGAACTCCAGCTGAAGAAAGACTTTTTCAATTCAATACTCAAGGGCCTGTTTCCATTACTGATCAAGGGCAAGTTTATCAAGGTGAAGATCTTTTAGGAGGTCTTTCCATGGTGAATGTGGGAACTCCTGATTCACTCATGAAAATTGGAAATAATCTTTACGGTCCAAGACCTCAGCAAACTTTAACAACAAATCCGATTCCAAGCCCTTCTGTGCGTCAGGGGTTTTTAGAAACCAGTAACGTGAATGTTGTCAGTGAAATGACGGACATGATCACCACTCACCGAGTTTTTGAAAGCACACAAAAAGCAATCAGTGCCTATGACGGTATGGTGGATAAGTTGGTTAATGTTGTCGGAAAAGTGAATCCGTAATGAATAATTCACGAGGAGCTAAGAAATGATAAGAAGTCTTAATACAGCCGCAACGGGAATGGCAGCTCAGCAAGAAAATATGGATGTTATTTCCAATAACATCGCCAATTCTCAAACTACAGGTTTTAAAAAATCACGAGCTGAATTTGAAGATCTTCTTTATCATACAAAAAAAGAACCAGGTGCTGCGGCTGGTGCTAATTCCTTTTCACCGAATGGTGTGCAAATCGGATTAGGAACAAGAACATCATCCGTGCAAAAAAACTTTGAAACAGGCAGTGCGATAACTACAAAAGCCCCCTTTGATTTACAAATTGAAGGCCCGGGATTTTTTCAGATTCTTACGCCTGATGGACAAACAGCTTATACAAGGGATGGATCTTTTAGAAAAGATCCCACGGGCCGAGTGGTCGATAAAAATGGTAATAGTTTAATTCCTGAAATTACAATTCCTTCTGATGCATCTGGTGTGGAAGTCAGAGCCACTGGTGAAGTCGTGGTTTACCAAGGTCCCAACGGAGATCCTTCCACGATCGCTCAATTAGATATTGTTAATTTCGTGAATCCAGCAGGGCTTAGAGCTGTGGGTAAAAATTTATTTCAACAAACTCCGGCCAGTGGGCAAGCAGTTGCCAATCGTCCTGGTTTAAACGGTGTTGGGTATTTAGCACAAGGTCAGCTGGAAGCTTCTAATGTCAACATTGTGGATGAAATGGTGGATATGATCAAAGCGCAAAGAGCTTTTGAAACAAACAGTAAAGTGATTCAAACCTCAGATCAAATGCTTCAAAGCATTAATAGTATGAGATAACCCATGAAGCTTATTTATGGAATCCTGATTGCTGCTTTTGCCTATGCTTCTGAGAAACCAGAAGTGTCTTTAACATCACAAATTCGTATTTCACAATTCGTGAGTCTTAATTTAGAGGATTTAATTTTGAAGCCTCAGCCAGTTCCAGCAGAGCTATTAGATATTCCCATCACTTTACCTGATCAAGGTGTGACAAAAGCTGAGCTATTGGAATGGTTCAAAAGTAAAAAAGAAACTTACAGGGAACTCAATCTATTCACTTTCAATTTTCCAGAAAAAATTGAATTGGAAGTTAATGATTCAGTCACAGCCTCGTTTATTACGAATCGAATAGTTAATCGTTTGAAAGTCAAATGCAGTGATTGTGAATATCAAATTAAATTTAGTCATTTACCAAAGCCTACAACAATGGTTGAAAAAATTGATTTTGCTCAATTACCGGCATCTGGACCTTTTATGTTAAGTACTTTAAATGCAAAGGGTGAAAAGTCAGGTTGGGTCACAGGACAAATTCAGACTTCCCGCAATGTTGTGAAGGCCAATCGTTTTTTAAGATCAGGTGATAGACTTCGTTTGGATGACTTGGTTTTAGAAAAAACAGATATCAGTTTTATTAAGGATTACTATACGGACGTATCTCAATTGGTCGGTAAAAAAACTTCCAGGGCTTTATCAGTAAAAGCCACTTTAAGCTCAAGTGACATTGAGAGATCCCATGACATTAAGCAAGGTCAATCAGTGAAAGCTCGTGCTGGAACATCAGGCTTTGAGGTTGTTATTCAAGCTGTAGCTTTGGATTCAGGATCCACAGGTGATATTATAAGAATTCGCAATATCAATTACCAAAAAATGTTAACTGCAAGGGTGATTGAACCTGGATTGGTGGAGATTCAATGAATATAAATCATCTTATATTTATAATTTTAATTTCTTTTTTAGGATCTGGTTGTGCATCATTAAAGAACTTATTGGGTGAAGAGGTCAGCCAAAGTGTACCTTTTTTGGCTGAGGAACCTGCTTTGAAGTACTCGGACACTCCCCAAGCTGGTGTGACTGAAGACCGAGAGTATCGAAAGATGACCCGTGAAAGAATGGAAGAGGAATCTGATCTGGGTGCCCAAGCTGGCAGCCTATGGGTCATGGAAGGTCAAACTTCGTATTTGTTTGCACAAAACAAATCTCGTCAAGAAGGTGATCACTTAAAAGTAAAATTGGAAGGCAGTGGACTTAAACAAATTGAAGCGAAAGCTCAAAATGTCAGAGCCTTGTTAAGGGAAATCGAAGAAGAGCGAAAGCGCCGTGAGAATCCTCCAATCGAAACACCAGTCATGTCAAAAGCTCCCGATGGTGGAGTTACAACAGCTGGTGGTCGTGCACCAACAGCAGCAGCAGCTGCACCCCCCAAGCCTGTGGTGGCTGAGAAACCAAAGGAAGAAAAAATTGATTTATCTGAGGTCGAAATCATTCCTTCAAAAATTGTGGAAAAGTTAGCAGACGGTTCTTATCGAGTGAAAGGTCAGCAAACACTTATGATTGATAAAAAAGAATACAAAGTTATTCTCTCAGGGTTGTTAAAGCCTGAGGATGCTAACGATCAAGGTGTGAGCTCAGCTGCTCTTATTGATCCTCAATATGATTTAGTCAGTCTTGGAAGGGCTATGCAAAATGATAAAATTAATTAGTATTTTAATAATTTTAGCAGCTGGTTTTCAAGCCGATGCTGCAAGACTCAAAGATATTTCAAGCATTCGTGGAGTGCGAGAGAATCAATTAATTGGTTACGGAATTGTTGTGGGTCTTAAAGGCACCGGTGACGGAAAAAGTGAATTCACTACAAAATCACTTGTCAGAATGCTTGATAAAGTAGGTGTTAAACTTGATAACCAAGACATCACCAGTAAAAATGTGGCAGCTGTTATTGTATCAGCATCACTACCTGCATTTGCAAAAGCTGGAAATCCACTGGACATCACAGTCAGCACCATTGGGGACGCACAAAGTCTGCAAGGTGGAACACTTCTCATGTCACCACTGCGCGCAGCCAATGATCAAGTTTATGCTGTTGCTCAAGGAACCGTGATTATTAGTGGAGATGGTAAAGATGTTCATCCAACAGCGGGAAGAATTCCCAACGGCGCTATTATTGAAAAAGATATTCAAGCTGATTTTTCTAACCGAAAAATGTTCAGACTGACATTGCATAATCCTGATTTTACCACAGCTGCACGTGCGGTGTTAACAGTGAATAAGGAACTGGGTGGACAGTACGCCTCTGCTAAAGATGCAGGAACTATCGATATTATTACACCAGCTGCCTTTGAAAATCGTGGTGTGGAACTGATGGCTACTATTGAGTCCATAGAAATTAACCCAGATGGACGGGCCGTTGTCATAATCAATGAGAAGACAGGAACAGTAGTTGTGGGCGACCGTGTGCGAATTTCGAAAGTGGCTGTCAGTCACGGAAGTCTTTCTGTGAAGGTGGCAACTCCAGGAGATGCAAAAAAAACCACAGAAGAAAAAGTCGCTGTTCTTGATACGGGAGCTAACGTTGGTGAGCTTGTCCAGTCCATGAACAAACTTGGTGTCACGCCTAAAGACCTGATAACCATACTTCAGTCGATAAAGGCAGCTGGAGCTTTGCACGGGGAATTGGAGATTTTGTGAATATTGTGTTTCAGAATGAAACGCATTGCAGTAAACTTAATTATGTAGAGGTATCTAATATTGCTTGCGGCACATGGATGTGTTGTGAGCGCGGGGAGGGTGAGGAAGAAGTCACGTACCATGGAAGGTCAAGAGTCAAAGTAGTTTCTTCGCAGGGAACAATTTGTAAAGGTCAATTGAAGGGTCAAGAAGTCCTCAGGATGAGAGCAGACAGATCAACTCAAAAGACAAAAGAAGTGCAGGATGCACGACCGACTCTAACTCAACTCCCCTTTTTTCTTCTCACTGAAAACACATTATGATTAACAATATCAAAGGCGGTATTCCACTGCCTCAAGATCCGTCGCAGGCCTCATCAGGAAATCCAGAGCTGGATGAAAAATTTCGTGAAGTGGCTAGCATGTACGAAAAGCAATTCCTGCGGGAAATGATGAAGACCATGCGTACCACTGTGCAAGACTCGGGGCTTGTGAAGGTGTCACAGGGCGAGCAAATTTTCAGAGAACAATTGGATCAAGAGTATGTTGAAAAGTGGGGGGATAAAGGCGGGATCGGTTTATCTGATTTGATTTATGATCAACTGCTGTTTCACTATGGTCCCAAAAATTTGAATGATAAACCTCAGGGTCCATTATCTTTGGATGAAAGAAAACAGTTTCAATTATCCAAATCAGAAAAATCATCTCCCACAACTACAACAATGGAATTTAAAAAGTTACCAACTGCATCAGCAGAACCAACGCAACTTTTGATGCCGTGGGACGGTAAAATTACGAAGAAGCTATCACTAGGTCCTGATGAAACATTCCTGGAGATGTGGCACAGCAACGGTTTTAAAAGCCGTATGTCAGTTAAGGGCGTTTTGGATCCAATTGAAATCGGAAAAAATTTACAAAAAGGCGAAGGTCTGGGGTACTTGAGTCCGGAGACAAAAAACTTCGTTTGGAATGTATCGTTGTGATACACTGGAAATGTATCTAATAAGCGGAGGCTTTCATGAAGATTACACATAACAAAATCGGACAAACTCTGAACCTCGTGGATGGAGCTAAATCAGAACGCCCCGGTGATATTAAAACAGGTGCACAAAAAAATTCTGTTAATGAAGCTTCACTTTTTTCTGCAAAAGGTTCTGATGCTGCAAAAGTCGATGTGTCTTCGAGGGCGCAAGATGCTCAGCGAATTAAAGAATTAGCACTCGCTGCTCCGGATGTGGACATGCAAAAAGTAGAAAAATTTAGAAATTTGATCGATGCAGGTCAATACAAAGTGGATGCTAAATCTGTTGCAGACCGTATGGTTGACGAACATTTAGATGTGAAAAGTTCACGAGAGTAAAAAATTAAATGCAGGAACAAGGACAAAATCTTTATTCTAAACTTTATAAAACACTCGAGGAGATGACAAAGTTTTATCGTCAACTTCTTGAAGTGGTTCGTAAGGAAAAAGATTTTTTGATCCAAGTGAATCAAGTGGAAATCGAAAATTCCTACAAAGCCAAAGAGGAATTGATCAGTAAAATTCGCTTGGCTGACATGCTTAGGGAAAAGTACGCACAAAACCTAGGGGCAGAACTTGGAATGAAAAGCCAAGCTCCTCGGTTGCTTGAATTGGCTCAAAATCTTCCCAATGAAGAAGCTGATAAGCTTAGAAATCTACACTCGGCACTGGAACTTGTGATCAAGCGGATCCAAGAAAAAAACCGAGAGAATGACGCCCATGCCGCCCAGGCTTTACGAGTATTGAACGGGGCACTAGGGAATGTAAAAGAAACTTTAGCAGGTAAAAGCACCTACGAAAGAAAAGGACGTTATAAATCGGGACCTGATCAATCAGGCCATTTTGTAAGCAAGGAAGCTTAAATGTCAAAAATTAGTTCGATGATGGACGTGGGTAAACGGTCTTTGCAAAATAGCCAAACGGCTTTGCAAACTGTTTCCCATAATATCGCGAACAAATCCACGGAAGGCTTCAGTCGCCAACGAGTGGAACTTCAAACAAACGTTCCCATCGGCGAAGGTAATATTCGTATCGGTATGGGTGCCAAAGCCGGACAAATCAGCCGCACCAATAATCCGTGGTTAGAAAAACAAATTCAAAAAGAACAGACCTCCATGGGCTTTCAAGACGGCCGAGCAGAATCTTTAGCGCGTGTTGAGCAAGTGTATAATGAGCAAGTAAACAAAGGCTTGAATCAGTACATGACACAGTTTTTTAATTCCTTCCGCGAGTTATCAAATAATCCTGAATCACTCGCATCCCGTACGATGGTGCGTGAAGCGTCCATGCAAATGGCTGAGGATTTCAAACGAGTGAATACTCAGCTTCGAGATATCCAAGATGATGTGGACGGACAGATCGTCAACTTGTCCGAGCAAATTAACAAAATGACAAAAGAGATTGCCACTTTGAATGAAAAAATAGTGCAAGTGGAAATTCAAGGCATTCCTGCTAACGACGAGCGCGACAGACGAGATTTACTACTTAAGCAACTGGGTGAAAAAGTAGAAATTTCTTGGGCTGAAGGTTCCAACGGCCAAGTTTCTGTGACAGCTGGTAACACGGCCATTTTAGTTTCAGGAAGTTCTGCAACTGATTTAAAAGCCAAGCGTACAGCCGAGCGCAACCGAGTGGAAATATTTTATAGCCAAGATGAATACGGATCTGATTTTAAGCTCACGAATAATTTTAAAGGTGGTAAAATCGGCGGTCTTTTAGATGTGCGTGATAATATCATTGAAGATGCTTTAAAAAATGTGGATGAATTAGCCTACAACTTAGCTAAAGAAGTGAATACTCTACACATCGAAGGTCATGATCGTTACGGAAAGCCCGGTGTTTTATTTTTTGAAATGCCAGAGCAAGTGGCTGGTGCCTCTGAAAAATTATCAGTGAATCAAACATTAATGCAGGACGTGGGCCGAATTGCAGCTGGAAATAAACCTGGTGCTCAGGGTGATAATACAATTTCCAATATGATTTCGTCATTGCAGCACAGGCAAGTCATGCAAGATGGCACTGCCACTTTTGATGATTTTTATAACTCAAGGGTCGGTGAGCTAGGGACAATCACTCAGCGCGCCAGATCTACCCAGGAAGCACAAAAAAGTATTTTAGAGCAGATGTCGGGGATTCGAGAAAGTATCAGTGGTGTTTCTTTAGATGAAGAAACAACAAAGATGATCGAGATGCAAAAAATGTATGATGCATCGGCAAGAGTGATTCGTACAGCGGATGAAATGCTGGATACAGTTTTGAATTTAAAAAGGTTATAGGAAGTAGCTTATGAGAATTGCAGATAAAATGGCGACGACTCAGGTGGATCGAAATATCCAAAAGAATCGTACTGAAATGTCGAATCTGCAAAATCAAGCGGCGACACAAAAGCGTATTAATAAGCCAAGTGATGATCCATTAGCAGCCACTCGAGTTTTGGCTGCTAGAACTGATGAAAATAGCTATAAACAATACATTCAAAATATCGTGCAGGCCAAATCCTTCATTGAATATTCAGAGCAAGCTTTGGGTGAACTAAATGAAGCCCTAGTCCGAGCCAAAGAACTTGCCATCGGGCAAGCCAGTGATGCAGGTGCCAGTGATGAGACCAGAAGAATCACGGCCGAAGAAGTGGGACAGATTTATCAACAGTCTGTGCAAATCGGTAATCGAAAACTAGGGGATCGGTATATTTTCGCTGGCCAGCAAACTCTGACTCAACCTTTTGATGCAAGCGGATCCTATTCAGGTGATGAAGGGGATATTAAGATTCAAATTCATAAAGACGCTGTCGTCGGTATGAATATGGCAGGGAGTAAAGTCTTTTTGGGTCAAGGGCTTGGCGGAGATGGTATTATTCGCACCAGTCCCATGAATCCTAAAACTGTTGATGATTTGAATCAAATTCGCCGTGAAAATGAAGAGATCAAACAAAATCAAGATGAGCAAGAATTCAATCAGGTGCAGACTCGAACATTAGCATCGACCAAAAGTGACTCAGGTCATCTTGGCAAACAGGATCCTGTTTCTGACTCTCGTGGCCTTAATGTTTTTCAAACTTTAAAAGGTTTAGAAATCAGTCTTAAAACCAATGACAAGATTGGGGTTCAAGAGTCCTTGGACTTATTGGATCAAGCCATTTCGCAGGTGGTCTTGGCTCGAGCTGAACTTGGATCACGGGTCACAACTTTAAATGCCACTACAGATTCGCTACAGAAGGCTGTGGTTGATAATAAAGGCATGGCCTCGCAGATGGAAGACTCCGATATTTTTAAACTCGTCAGTGACATCAATAAAACGGAAAGTACACTTAAGGCGACCATGGAAACCTCCAGTAAAATGGTCCAGAGAAGTCTTCTTGACTTCCTAAGGTAGTCCGCATATCTACAGTTTTCGAAAATTATACCGATTAAGCGTATGAAGGAGTCATACCATGCTGGTACTTACAAGGAAGTTGGGTGAAAGCATTGCCATCGATGACCACATCAAAATTCGAGTGGTTCAGATAAAAGGCAAGCAAGTGCGATTGGGAATTGAAGCTCCCAAAGACACAAAAATTCACAGAGAAGAAGTCTATTTAGCGATTCAGGATCAGAATCAGCAGTCGGCCCATGTGACCTCTGATAAAACTCGTTCAGTTTCCAAACTTCTAAAACCCTAGACTTTTCACATCTAAAATACCCCTCAGAATTTAGACCTAGCGTCATATAAGATATTTTTCTTTGAATGTACCTAGATTTAGGTCCAGATTTAAGACTACGGTAGCCGGTTTTCCTCTAATAGTTGTCTAAACTATTAGCAGAGATACATGCGTCCGAATGATTTGGGTGCAGGAGGGGGTTTCTTGACCATTCAAACTTCGCGTTTTGGAAAAGTAGAAGCGGAACAAAATGATGTTCTTAATTTTGCAGAAGGTCTTTTGGGCTTCCAAGATCTCAAGAAATTTATTTTATTAGATGATCCTAATGATGATATTTTTGCATGGCTTCAAAGCTGTGATTCTCCAGCCATTGCTTTTCCAGTCCTCGAGCCCGAGCTCTTTGCTGAAAATTATAAAATCAGTCTTAATAAAACTGATTTAGAAGCTTTGCAGGCTCCCAACACTTCCCGTGCAAGGGCTTTTTGTATCGTTACAATTCCTGAAGATCCCACTCAGATGACAGCCAACATGAAGGCACCGATTGTGATCAACATGGAAAATAGAAAAGCTCGTCAATGTGTGCTTCAAGATAACAGTTTAGCCATTCGTGAGCCCATTTTTACGAAGCTGCAGGCCCGTGTTGTTGCTAACCCAAGTATGAGTATTAAAGAACAAAGCTCAGGACTTGATGTAGCTATAAAGCTTGCTGAAATCTAAATCTCAAAGAAACTGTCAAACTCTTAGCCTTAAAAATACCTAAAGACATGCGCTGTTAGCCTAATTTAGGTAATAGTATCAATCCCTTATTACTTATTCCGATACTAGTTAAGTAGGGGATTTTCATGTCTATAGGTGCCGCTCATTATCTTCAAAGATTTTCTAGAAATATAGGAATTCTTACGACCGAAGAACAGGACCAATTAAAAAACAAAACTGTTGGTGTTGCGGGTGTGGGTGGTCTTGGCGGCCAATCGCTGATTAATTTATCAAGAATGGGGATCGGGAATTTTAAAATTGCTGACCTCGATACTTTTGATGTCCCTAATACAAACCGTCAAATTGGAGCCAGCTTTAAAACCATGGGTCGACTAAAAGTCGATGTCATGAGTGAGATGGTTCAAGATATTAATCCAGATGCAAAAGTTGAAATTTTTAATCAAGGAATTCAATCTCATAACGTTGATGATTTCGTAAAAAATTGTGATGTGGTTGTTGATTCGTTGGATTTCTTTTGTCTATCAGCCAGAAGATTAGTTTACGATGCCTGTGCCAAGCATAATAAAATTGTTATTTTATCAGCCCCTTTAGGATTTTCTGCCACTCTTCATGTTTTCTCATCAACCTCAATGACTGCCAATCATTACTTCAATTGGCATCAGGGAATGAATCAATTTGAACAGATGATTCATTTTGCAGTGGGTATGGCTCCCAGTGGTTTGCATACAAAATATTTAAAACTAAGCCCAGAAGCACTTGTTGAAAGAGGCACAGGTCCATCCATTGCAACGGGATGCACACTAGGGGGATCTTTAGTGGCGACTGAAGTTATTGTCGCTTTGCTGGGCCGGCGAGGTCTATTTGAGGCTCCAATGTTCACACAGTTTGATCCTTACCTTGGTACATATAAACGAAAAAAGATTTATTTTGGGAACCGTGGATTGTTTCAAAGATTAAAAATTGCAATTGCAAAAAAATACTATGGTGGACTTGAGAAAAAATTTCTTGAGTTCATTAAGTGAGGTTGTCATGAGTGAAAAAGGTTCTTATCAGGTCTCATCACTTCCCAGTCGTCAGGAAGAGCTTGCTCGCCTTAGAAGCCAAGCTGAGAAGCTCTATCCCATGGAATCTCATTTGTTAAAAAATTGGGCAGGATTAAAATCTCAAGACCGTGTGTTAGAAGTGGGTTGCGGGCCTGGTTTTTTAACGCCACTACTTTGTGAGTTGGCTTCAGAGGGAAGTGTTACGGCCTGTGATACCAGTGAAGAGCTTATTCAAATCTGCAAATCGCAAGCTTTAAAAACTCCAAAATTAGGCTTTCAAGCTGTTCTGTCTGATTCGAAGCAAATACCTGTTGCCAATCAAAGCCAAGATTTTTCCTATTTACGATTTGTACTGCAGCATGCACCGGAAAGAATTTCTTTATTAAAAGAGGTCAGTCGAACATTAGTAGATCAGGGAACCCTTTGTATTCTTGATTCTGATGATGGGCTGACTGTGCATTTTCCTGAGGATCAATTTGTTACTAACTTGGTTAAAAATGCCCAGACTGAGCAGAATAAAAAAGGTGGAGATCGATTCGTAGGTCGAAAATTAGCCAGCTATTTATTTGATTTAGGTTATCAAGATGTTAAAACAAAAATAATTAACTTTACCAGTTTGGATTTACCATTTTCATTGCTCGCTCAAATATCATTAGGTTTTAAGTCTCAATTGACAGGGCAACAAAAAGAATTGGGACAATGGATTCAAGAAAAAAAATCCTTAGCTGAATCAGGTCAGTATTTTTTTACTGTAGGTGTTGTTTTAACATCTGGTAAGAAAGGCATTTCCAAATGAGTAAACATGTCAGAAGAATAAAAAAAGAAGTGCTGACTTCATTTCTTACAGCCTTACCTAAAGAAGCTCGGGATTGGTTTTTAAGATCCAAAGTAAGCCTTGATTATAATCCTCCAGAAAATCTTCGTTTTAAATTAGCTGAAACAAAAGAGGAGCTCGAGCAAGTCTTTAAGCTCTTGTATCATTCTTATGTAGCCAGCGGATCCATGAAACCCAATCCCAATGAAGTGCGAATTACTCCTTATCATGCACTCCCCAGCACCAGTATTTTAATAGCTGTTCTGAATGGTCAAGTGATTGCCACGTTATCAGTTTTTCGAATGGGACCCTTTGGAATTCCAGCTTCCAAGGAATTTGATGTGTCTCAATTGATGAAGCAGGGCACTCGCTTTGCCGAAATTTCATCACTGACCCTGGATGAGAGTTTCAGAAATGACAATCGGGAAATTATTTTTGGACTACTAAAATATTTGTACGAGTACACAACCAAATATTTTGGCATTGATATGAAGCTGATTGTTATTAAGCCATTTCGCCGATTTTTTTATGAATCACTTTTAATGTTTGAGCCTTTGGAAAATCGAATTGTAAAAAACTATGGATTTTCAAATGGTGCAACAGTCATGGCTGAAAAGCTGGATTTGCATTTGGCTAAAGAAAGATACAAAAAAATCTACGGTGAAATGTCAGATGAGAAAAATTTATATAAATATTTTTGTGAAACAAAAATGAATAACTTTGAATTTCCCAATCGTCAGTATCACATCATTTCTGATCCTGTAATGACACCCGAGCTTTTAAGTTATTTTTTCTGTGAAAAAACTGATTTGTTAAAAAATATGTCAGAGTTTGAAAGATCAGTTTTGAAAAGCCTTTATCCACAAAGTAAATATAAGTTGGTCCTGAATTCAGGGATTGGGGCACTGAATACTAAGTATGACAGGCTAGAGGTAAGGTTAGATACAGATTGTCCTTCAAGGCTTATGTCTTTGGATAAAAACAGTCTGGTTTCACCATTGGGTGCTGACATGCAAGTTCGTAATATTTCCTATAAAGGTTTAATGGGGTTTACCAGTGCACAAATTGCCGCTGGTGAACGCTTTCAAATTCTTGTGGAAATTGGTGATCGATTGGTGTCCACATTGGAAGTCTCGGCCAGCTGGAAAAGTGGATTTGGTCATTACGGATTTAAAATTGAAAAAGCTGATGATTCATGGAACACATTTGTGGCCCACTCATCAACTTTTTCAAAAAAATCCACTGGCTGATTATTCCGTCATTTTCCAGTGGACATCTTGAACATCAAAGTAGTGCGTGATGAAGACTTTGATTTCTGTTTTTGGATTGTTATCATTCAAAGCAATATTAAGAATTTCTTGGGATACTTGTCTTAGCTTTTCTTGAATCTGAAGGGCGGCCTCTGTCGATAGTGCTGTGACTCGGTAACTTCTCATGTTGGTGTTCACTCGGTCCACGGGGACATAGGGAATTTGATCAGGACCCGAGTATCTGTCGAGTGCTCTTTGGGTCCAATGGCGATCTACCTTTACAGCTTCTTTGAGAGGGACACCGTTCATTTGAACCCAATCATGGACGAGCACATAGTGGTCCCCATTTTTTTTGATTGTCCCCGATTTTTCAAGATCCTGAACAGCACTTTCGACTAAGGCCTCTGAAATCAAAGTTCTTTTGGAAATCCAAGCAGTCGAATGTTGAGGAGTTTTTTTGTAATCCTCAAGATTGAGACAAGCCTCAATTGCTGCAGAAAAAGGATACCTAACCTCAACTGTTTTGTGAGCATTTTGCAGTTTGAAAATCGAATTAAGGGACTCAACTTTTTCAATGGGTACAATTTGGGCTATAAATTCTGAGAAATTATTTTGCCGACGATCGATCAGTTTAAAAACTGTTTCCACGCTGGGGGAAACTCCACTGCGAAGCCATCGTTTAATAGTTTCTTCTTCTTGGTCCAGAATTTCTGCAATCTGCTTTGTGCTAACACCCGTACACAATGTGTCGACCATGGTTTTAAATTCCCGTGGGTTTTCTGTTAAAGAAAACATAGCAGTAAAGATTTTTTCGACTGGATGATCGATTTTGATCAAGATATCGATGAACTCATCCCACCGTAACCATTTTTGTTCGGTCTCCCATTTATGCCATTGGTTAAACGTGAAACCAACAAGTTGGCTCATTTCTGTGTGAGACCGGCCACCTCGAAGGGTGACTAATAGTTCTCTTTTGACTAGGCTAAAATCTAACATGAACAAAAACTCCTGATAAAAACTCCTTATAATTAAGTTAGCTGTTTTCTCAAGGCACCACAGATTGGTCAAGCAAGTCTACTAGGGTCTTTGAAACATTCTCATAGTTTCCATAATATAACTCACCTTCCATATTATAGGTAAAGGTCACGAATTCACTGGTCTTGTGGATATTGTAGATTTCTCTATAATTACTTTATGGAAAATCAAAATCTTTTACACATTCAAAATGTAACGAAAAAGTATCCTCTCGGGCAAACAATTGTGCCAGCCCTTTTAAATTTGAATTTGCAAATTCAGCACGGGGAATTCACCGCATTGGTGGGTGCATCGGGTTCAGGAAAATCAACCTTATTAAATTTAATTGGTTGCTTAGACACTCCAGACTCAGGTGAGATCAATTTCGACGGTGTGCAATTGTCCAAACTTAATCGTTTACAGCTCAGTGAACTAAGAAATAGAAAAATTGGTTTTGTGTTTCAAACTTTTAATTTAATACCTGTTTTAACTGTCGCTGAAAATGTAGAACTTCCCTTGCTCATGCAGCCCGAACTAAAGCCTCAAGAAGCACAAAAAAGAGTTTATAAAGCTCTTCAGGATGTGGGAGTTTTTGAATTTAAAGACCAATATCCCGACCGTTTGTCAGGCGGACAGCGTCAAAGAGTCGCCATCGCAAGAGCGCTTGTTACGCAGCCCAAACTGATTTTAGCTGATGAACCCACGGCTAATTTAGACTCAAAAACAGCCAATATCATCATTGACCTACTTTTAGAGCTCAATAAAAAAAGCAAAGTCACATTTTTTTTCTGTACCCACGATGAAAAGCTCATCAAGCGGGTGGCACGCATTGTCCACATTCAAGACGGAGCCATTTTACCATGAGTGCATGGCTAGAGTGGAAGTTAGCCCTTCGTAATTTATCGAGAAGTCCCAGACGTAGTCTTTCGACAGGCCTAGGTATTATCGTATCTTATGTGGGCCTTACATTATTAGCAGGACATATTTTTAATATCGAGTACGCTGCCAAAATTCCTCTTATTTACGGAAACTCAGCTGGCCATGTTTCAATTTATAAAAAAGGAGGTCTTGATAATTTTGACCTTCAACCGTTGAAGTATCAATTAACCTCACAGGATCTGGTCTCCATTTCTCAGATGACAGAGCAAATAAAAGATAAAATTGAAAATCAAGGTGCTTATTTATCAGCACAAGCTTTGTTATCAAGAGGTGATCGCACCATTCCCATTCTTCTGCGCGGTGTGAAGCCAGAATTAGATGATTACAGCCGTACCCATCCACGAGTTAAAAAACACGCTCCTGAATTTGTGGCACTTCAATCTCATGAATCATTAGGTGAGGCTGTTAGAAAATATCCTGACACTGTATCTATCAGTCAGGGAGTTTTTGAGCTTTTAGGTTTTAATAAGCCATTAAAAGAATTGATGGAAATTGATAAGCAGGTTGTGATCGCTGGAAGAACTTTAGAGGGCGATCTTAATGCAGTTAATGGTACAGCGATATTAACGCACTCAACGGGAACTCCTTTTATCGAAGACACCAGTGTTTTGACATCCCTCGATGTTCTGCGTGACCTCATGCAAATGGATGGGGCCAGTCATGTTGTTCTTTATCTTAATCATGATGAAGACACTGATTTTGTTGTGCAAAATTTAAGAAATCAATTTGCAGAAATGAAATTGGATTTTGAAGCGCATCCCTTTACAGATGACCGCATCGGATTATTTTATAATGGAACCATGTCCTTTTTGTATATGATGGGATCCTTTTTTGCATTTTTAATTTTAGGTGCTTCTGGTTTGGTTATTATTAATTCCATGACAATTTCACTTTTAGAACGCAGTCAGGAAATAGGCACATTGATGGCCATAGGATTTACACCTTCAAGAATTTCCAATCTATTTGTTAAAGAAGCTTTCTGGCTGGCTTTGATTGCTAGTGTGTTCGGTTGTATTGTTTCAGAAATTCTAGCGGTACTGATAAGCTCTGCGGGCTGGACCATTGAATCAGCGGGAACCACATATTCGGTATTAATCAAAATCATGACAAAACCCTGGTTTCATTTGTTACTTACAGTATTTTTAATCTTAGTCAGCGTTGCTGGAACCTATTGGCTTGTGAAAAGAAAAACTCAAGAAAAAGTATCCTCTTTACTTATTGATGCAGGAGCCACCACATGAAAATTTTATTTTTTCTTCTATTCCCATTATTTTTAAATGCAAAAGAGCCGAACCCAGAAACTTTATTGAAAGCCTCAGACCGAGCACGTGGAGGCGTAGCAAGTGGTGTGACTTGGAAAGTTAGAATTTTAAGTCAGGACAATGGTAACGATTCAGACCGTACCTTTTTAATTAAAGCAAAAGGCGTTGATGCCATAGCGGAATCCTTATTACCTGCAAAATTCAAAGGTGAAGTGTTTTTATTTAATGATCGTACGATGTGGTTTTTCAAACCTTCCTTAAGAAGGCCCATTGCAATTTCAGCAAGACAAAGGCTCACGGGACAAGCGGCCAATGGTGATATTGCGGCGACCAATTATGCTCGTGACTACACCGCGGAAGTTCAAAAAAAAGAAGTCATCTCGGCTGAATCCACTGTGGTATTACTATTAAAAGCAAAATCAGATGATGTCACTTACGACCAAATTCGTTATTGGGTCTCTGAAAAGTCCCAACTTGCCATTCAGGCTGAATTTATGACTTTGCAGGGTGAAGTCTTTAAAACTGCGAAATTTGAATATAAAAACACGATTCTTGTGAACAAAAAGAAAACCCCCTTTATTAGTAAAATGACTATTCAGGATGCCAATAAAAAAGATAATAGAAGCACGTTAATTTACACACCACCACAATTAGGCTCACTTCCTTCAGCCCTTTTTAACGTTAATAATTTATCAAGATGATGTACCTTAAAATTGCTTACCGAAATCTTAGAAGACACTCTCGGCAATCACTAGCTGCCATTCTTTCTATTGCTGCTGGTTTTGTTTCCATTGTGCTTTTTGAGGGTTATATCGAAGAGTCTAGAAGAATGATCTATTTAGAAACTCGGCAAAAAATGATGTTCGGGGATATAAATATCGAGCATGAAAACACTTGGAAACCAGAGGGGCGTTCTGAGCCTTGGAATGTGAACTTGACGTCTGAAAATCAAAAGATCATCGAAGAGACATTAACTCAATCTAATGAAATCGAAGCCTGGGCCAAGTCGCTGCGTGTGGATGGCCTAGCTTCTAACTCGCAAATTTCATCACTTTTTTTTGGTCTTGGAATCGATACAAAGTTAGCACAAAAAATTAGAGGCTCCATTTGGTATTGGAATGCGATGTACGGTGTGCCACTAGAAAATGCTGATTTTAATTCAGTTCTATTGGGTCAAGAGTTGGGGCGACGCCTAGGTTGTGTCCCTAATCCTGCCATGCATGTGAAACGTACGATGAAAGGTTATGAAAACGTTGAAAGACCTTTTGAATGTGCTGATAAAATTTTACAATTTTCAGGTTCCACAGCTTCAGGACAGGTCAGTGCCGTTCGATTGAAAGTGGCAGGCTTGGTTGATGCCGGAATGAAAGATCTCGATGCACGTTGGGCGGTTATGCCACTCGAGATGGCGCAATCTTTAGCTAATACAAAAAGTGTATCAGCTTATTCAATTACCTTAAAAAATCCAAAGAGATCTCGTGCCGTGGCCTCTGTTTTGGAAACTCAACTGAAAGATAAAGGGTTAATGGTTGATGTTCAGGACTGGAGAGACCACCAAGTCATTGGTTCCTTGTATAAAAAAGTGACATCTTTATTGGATGTATTTAAAAACTTTGTGATCGTAATTATCCTTTGTATTGCTGTCATGAGTGTATTGAACACACTCATTAAAATTGTAAAAGAAAGAACCCGTGAAGCGGGAACATGGAGATGTCTTGGATTTCCTGATTCAGATGTCACACTCTTTTTTGTCTTTGAGGCCATCATGTTGGGATTAGCAGGTTCTGTTCTAGGGGCGTTGACTTCAGTGGCTATGACATTTTTGGCTAATTCATTGGGGCTTTTCTACCGTGGGGGATTGTTTGCCGAGGCTGTTCCGTTCTCTATTGCCTTTGTGCCGTTTGATTATTTACTAAGTGCAATTGTGTTAATGAGTCTTTGCGGATTGGGATCCTTCTGGGCCATTCGTCAGACCTTAAAAAGGAAGATCAGTGAAAATCTTATCCACACTTAAGTGGTGTTTGATTTTACTTTTGTGCTTCAGCTTCGCAGAAGTTTCTGCGCAAACAAAAAAACGTATCAGAAAAAAATCAAAACTCAGTTACAAAATAAGTTTGGACTGGCTTAACGGTGGAACGATTCAAGAGCCTTCAGTTTCAATTTATAATCCAGGCAACCAAATTTTTAAATTACCTGACTCCATTGGGCGCTCAGAGTTAATTCTGGATTCGAAGTTTGGGTGGGGATCTCGGCACAAATTGATTGCACGACCTAGGCTCCTATTTCAAACCTTTCAGGCATCATTAACCAATCCTAACAAAAAAATTGAATTCTCAGACACGGAAGTTGATTTTTTAGAGATCTTCACCGAGTCCTGGCTATCACAAAAAGTCTCCTTCACATTAGGATTACAAAATTACCAATGGGGTCCTGCTGAAATTATTGCTCCCAGTAATCCTGTTTTTCATTTTGATCAAAACCAAAGATCTTTACTGTGGCGAGAAAAAGGCCATGCTTTAGTTCGCCTGAATTGGACACCTACTTCCAACCAAAGCTATGTTTTAATGTCTGAATTTGTTAGTAACGATGAAGATCTTTTTATCCATGATAAAAAATTTAAGCCTAAGTTTATTTTAAAATCAGAATTCAGAAGTAAAAAAGCAGCAGAGGATTATTTGGGATTCACTTTGGGAACAGAGGAGGAATCACGAAATTTCCTAGGATCCTATTTCAGTAAGATGCTCTCTGATGGAATTTCTTTTTACTCAGATTTTCGTGTGACTGAAAATCCCTATCGCTATGTACCTGTTCAACAATCAGCTTTAGTTTATAATTTACAAGAGGCCTCAGAGACAAAAGATTGGCTTCATTTAGCTGTGGTGGGTTTTCGCTGGGAAACTCCCAGCTTCGATACTCGCTTAGAATGGATTTCAAACGGTCTTGGCTATAGTGAAAAACAATTTCGTCAAGCCTTGGATTCCACACTTCTTACAAACCCTAATTTCGCGACAAATCTTTTACGGCTCAACGGATCCGGGTTGGAACTTCTGGGTCAGAACTACGGATACTTCAGCATTCGCTTCCCAGATCTTGGAAGTTCAGGGCTGTGGCAACTTCAGCTGAGGTATTTGGTTTCTGGCCTTGATGAGTCCAGCGTGGCTGGGTTTTCTTTGGAAAGATCCATTGGCAATAATTTTGTGCTGCTATCAGAGGGGCGACAAGCCATCGGAAAACAAGATCTTGAGCTCACTCTTCAGGAAAAATACTCTGTGTTCCTGGGGCTTCGCTTCTTGCTGTAACGCGCCGTCACGAACCTCGTACCTGTCACACGGGAGGAAGTTGTTTGTCGGTTTTGGCGCCTAATTCTTTCAACTCTTCGACCTGGGAAATTAAATTACCGCGGCCATCCTGAATTTTTTTAATCACATCCGAGTAGGCTTTTTGTGAGGAATCCATTCGGTCACCAAGAATTTTGAGGTCTCCTAAAAGTGAGGCGAACTTTTCGTACAGAAGACCTCCGCGCCTTGCAATTTCGTAGGCATTTTTTTGCTGTTTTTCTTGTTTCCATAATGAAGCCACAGTGCGAAGTGTAGTCAGTAATGTAGTGGGACTGACGATGGCGATATTTTTTTCCCAAGCATTTTGAAACAGTTCTGGTTTTTCTCTGAAGGCCAATGCGAAAGCAGGCTCTAGAGGCATAAACATGATCACGAAATCAGGGCTCGAAAGGCCTTCAGCTAAATGATATTTTTTATTGGATAGGCCTTGCATGTGGGCCTCAATAGATTGCACATGCAATTTAGCAAATTTCGCTCGCTCGTCTTCTGAATCTGTGGCTGAGGCCGCTTCGTAGGCCTTTAAGCTCACTTTGGAATCCACGATCAGGTGCTTTCCACCTGGAAGTTTCACGACGATGTCAGGTAAAAGCCTTCCTCCATCATCGGATTTAAGCCCCATATCACTGCCCTGAGAAACATACTCTTCACCTGAACGAAGGCCAGAACGTTCTAAGATATTTTCTAAGATCATTTCTCCCCAGTTACCTTGAGTTTTCACATCCCCCTTGAGGGCCCTGGATAAAGTTTGCGCCTCTTTGGACATCAGTTGATTCAGTTCGAGAAGTTTATTCAGCTCACCTTTTAAAACTCCACGTTCCGAGCGTTCAAGCGAGTAGGTGTCTTCTACTTTTTTTTCAAAATCCTTCAAGCGCTCTTTAAGGGGATCTAAAATTTGAGAGAGGTTTTTTGCAGTGTTGTCTTCCATCCTGCGACTTTTTTCATCAAAGATTTGGTGAGCTAAAAGTTCAAATTGCTGCTTAAAAACATCTTGGTTGGATAAATCATTCGATTTGCGAATTTTTGCCAAAAGTAGCAAAGAACCAGCACCGAGGGCAAAACCGAGTAAAAACAGAACTATTTCGCTTCCTGACATGCATCAATCCTTCTAAGACGATCGTTTTAGGCTTTAAATCGAACTTATGGCAACAAGTCAAATTTCTTTAGTATTCCAGTCCTTCCGCCCCAAAACCTTATCGGCAGCTGTCGTTCCAGTAGTCGTGGGATCAGTGGCCTCCTACTCCATCTTTCGAGAGTTCAACCAACTGGTATTTTGGTGTTGCATGTTAGGTTCTGTGTTTATCCAGATAGGAACAAATTTGGCCAATGATGCCGCTGACTTCAAAAAAGGAGCAGACGGTGCTGATCGAAAAGGACCCCTTCGTTTAAGCCAATCAAAAACCTTTCGCCCAGAGACAGTGATGTGGATGGCCACCTTCTTTTTTGTTCTCGCAATACTTGTGGGCATTCCGTTGGTGCAAATAGGCGGTCCCACTCTGGCTGTTTTAGGACTCATTTCTGTGGCACTTGGTTACGCCTACACCTCTGGGCCACTGCCACTGGCTTACAATGGCTTGGGTGATTTTTTTGTCGTTTTATTTTTTGGAGTCATTGCCGTTGTCACTACAATTTATTTACATTCGGGATTTTGGACTCCGGAAGGAATTGTGCTTGGACTGCAAGTGGGATTTTTATCAGCCACACTGATTGCCATTAACAACCTCAGAGACATCCATGAAGATAAAAAAATTGGGAAAAAAACAATGGCCGTTCGTTTTGGTGTGACAGGTTCACGTTGGAAGATCGCCACTTATTTTTATCTCCCTTATTTTTTCTGCACTTATTGGCTGATTCCTCATTACAGCCATGCTGCTGTGTTGCCATTTTTTGCCCTTTTTGTTTCAGTTCCCATTGTTAACAAAATTTTTTCAACAGAACCGAGTCCTGAGTATAACAAATTTTTGGCCCTTGCCTCGTTGCATACTTTTGTATTTTGTTTACTTCTGATGATCGGGCTCTATATCAAATGAAAATTTTCTACGCGCTCTACGAGTTGCAGCCACAAAACCATTATCCCAAAAAAGCCCCTCCGCCAGTTCGAAAGGGGGCACTGCTTAAAATCCAATGGTCAGAGGACAGAATCGGCTTTGCCGATCTTCATCCTTGGCCAGAGCTTGGTGATCCAGAATTAGAACAACATTTATCTGAACTTCGTGAAACAAGGCTTACCACGATGGTGGAACAAGCCATCTGGCTTGCCACATTGGATGCGCAAGGAAGATTAGAAAAAAGAAATATTTTTGATAATCAAATCATGCTTAGAAACAATGCGATCATCGGACGCATTGATCCCCACACAGTGGAATTATTAGACCCTTTGGTGAAAAAAGGCTTTTCGGTCATTAAACTGAAGGTGGGTCAGAATATGGAAAATGAAATCCAGATGATCAACCGAATCGCCATTACCCATAATGTAAAATTGCGCCTGGATTTTAATAGCAAACTGACTTGGAATACATTTTCAAAATATTTAAATGGATTATCGGCCCAAGCAAAAAAAATGATTGAATATATTGAGGATCCTTTTGCTTATGATCCTGAGCTTTGGAAAGAAGCCAGGCAAATCATACCACTGGCCATTGATTGGGAACTGGATCAAATTCCACTGAATCAAATTGAACCTGTAGAAGCCGATGTTCTTGTAATTAAACCCACCCATCAAGATGTGAATGGCCGAGTTGAGCAAGCCAAGAAATGGAACAAGTCGGTTGTTGTAACAAGCCACATGGGTCATCCCTTAGGTGTTATGCAATGCTTGCAAGTGGCTCAGGAACTTTACAAAAAAGATCCCAAATTAATGCGAGATCCAGGTTGTATGACTTTCGATGTTTATGAACCAACAGAGTTTCACTCATTATTAAATATTCAAGGACCTTATGTTCGTAAAGTGGGCGGTTGGGGAATTGGTTTTGATTTTGTTTTGAAGGGACAGCAGTGGAATCAGCTCAAAATGCGATAAGCTCCGGCTTATGGACCAATGATGAAAATACTTTATTTCTGAATAATCGCATGTCAGAAGAGCTGCAAAATTATTATCAAAAAATTTTTAAAGAAGCCACTTACCGCAATAAAATCTCAGCTCATCTTGGATTTTTAACTTCAGGCACCACATTAGTTGATAGTCGATCCTACAAAGTGGTTTTGATTTCTAAAAAAGCATTTTTAGAATCAGCTCAAGCCATTAATAAATTTTTTCTAATTTCAGCCAATGATAAATGGCTGCAGTGTTTGCCAAGGTTTCATGTAGGAGGAATGGCCGTCGAAGCCAGAGCTCACCTGGCTGGCTTTGACATTATGAATTTGGCTGGAAGTTGGAACGTGGAGGCTTTCTACAATGCTTTGGTTTCTACCGGATCCACTTGGTCATCGATGGTTCCCACTCAAGTGTATGATCTTGTAAATAAAAATTTGAAAGCTCCAAAAAAATTTAAAGCTTTAGTGGGGGGCGGAAGACTGAGTCCTTTACTTGCGAAAAGTGCGAAGGATCTAGGCTGGAATCTCATTCCCACCTACGGGCTTACGGAATTGGCCTCAACGGTGGGTGTGATCGAAAATGAAACGATCAAAGCGTTACCACATTGTCAAATTGTCGTTAATAACGACAAAATAGCCATTCAATCCAAAGCCTTGTTCACAGGTTACGTGCAAGTGATAAAAGGACAAGTGGAACTTGTGAAGCCTCAATTGAATTCCAGTGGATATTTTGTGACGGATGATATTGTGCAAAAACTAGGTGGCAACATTATGCTACTTGGCCGAGGACAAGACATGGTCAAGGTCTCCGGAGAATTGGTCTCGATGAATAAACTACGAGATCTATTATTTAAAAACATTGGACTTGAACAAGCTCCATCATTTTATCTGATGGCGGCGCCGGATCCTCGCACTGAACATCAAATTTCTTTGATGGTAGTAAAATCTGAAAGTTTACGAGATCGAAACGTAAAAACACAATTCCAACTTCAACCGGCTTGGCTTCAAAAGCTCAAAAACTACCAGCAAGAAGTAATGCCATTTGAAAAAATTAAAAGTGTTTATTATCTCGATCAAATTCCCAGAACTGAGCTTGGTAAAGTTCAAGAAAAAATGATTATGCAAAAAATTGAAAAAGAAAAAATTAAAGGTGAATTACTTAATGATTGAATGGAATAAAACAGGAGTTTGGATTTGTTCGAAATGTCAAAAAGATCCATTGGCCTGTGAAAATTTAAAATCAGAATACAAATCTAAACTTAAAGAAATGGGCCTCAATCAAAAAATTCGGGTCATGACTTCAAGTTGTTTGGGTCAGTGTCCTGAAGATTTACAAGCCATTCTTGTGCAAGAGCTTAATAAGCCGGGTGAAATTTTTGAAATTGATCCCGTCAATGATAAAGAAGAATTTTTTCTAAGGCTTTCGTTGACGGTGAAGAGCTAATTCAGAACTTTTTTGCATTTTTAGATTTTTAGAAATTTCTTCGGCACTATGAAGCTTACCCTTGCCAACACCTGGACAAAAAGTTTTCACTTCTTTGTTCCAAGTTTTTGAATTCATGACCTCTGGCCAAAAAGGCCAAGTACGACATTGGGTGGGCCTGGCTTCATAAATTCCACATTTTTTGCCTTTTAAAAACACACAGGCATCACGGCCTTTTTCTTCTTTCAAATGAAAGTAGCCCTTTGTTTTATCACAGTAAGTTTTAGTGAACTCCCTGATCCCCAATTGAAAATGATCAGCCATTCGTTTTCGATCTTCACGGGTTAAAAAAACAAAGCCATATTCACCCCGAGACAGGCAGCACTGACCTGAACCCTGACATTCAAAGCGAACCCCTTCGGACCACCATTCTTTCGACACATCGTTACGCAATTGAGACTCCATCGCTGAATTGACACTATGCCTATTTTTCCTGTAGATGTCACGAGTGTTTAAAATCCATAACCCTCAAGATTTTCCTAAGTATTTACCAAGGCTTAATTCGCTTTATGATGATCTGTTTTCGGGTGGTAAGGGTTTCCGCGCACAACTTGTGCAAAAGGTGGGATCACAAATTCAACTGACCGAAAAGCCCATGCATTTGCTGGCACAAACCGTTGAATTTATTCATAACGCTTCTTTGCTTCATGATGATTTAGTGGACCGCTCAATCCTGCGCCGTGGGAAACCAGCAGCTTGGACACAGTACTCACCTGAATATGCCGTGCTGGCAGGGGATTATTTACTGGCAAGGGTCATGGTGAATCTTTCTGCTCACGGTAATATTCGACTTGTACAGTACACAGCGGAAGTGATCTCAGAATTATTAGAAGGCGAATGGCTTCAAGATTCCGTGATCCGAGATTTTGATGTGAATCTGGAAAAATTAGACAGAATTCATAATTTGAAAACAGCTTCTTTGTTCAAATGGTGTCTACGAGCCCCTTTTTACGCAGCTGAAAAATCAGATGCTAAACTTCATGAAATTTTAGAAAAACTAGGTTTTATTTTGGGCTCTCTTTTTCAACGAAGTGACGATCTTCTTGATTACGATATCCGTAATTTTGAAAAAAAAGCCGTTCTCGGAGATCTAAGAGCTGGGTATTTGAATTCCTTTGCTGCTTTTTTAGCTCAGGATCTGAACCAAGCACAAAAAAATCAACTCGTGAAATCACAGACTCTTGATGAATTTAAAAAAAATGTAGGGGGAGTCGATCGTTTTGACCAGGGCCTAAAGGCTTTTGATGAATTGAATCAGTCTCAAATTGAATTGTATCATCATTTGTTGTCAGTGCTAACATCCACCATTGATAAATCCTATTCGGCCTTAGCTCATCAGCTTCAACCATTACCTGACCTACTGTACTTCCGAGCCCAAAAGTGAAACATCGATTTGAAACAGCCACCCGAGGTGAACTTCGTTTTGATCAATTGATCTCGGGTCAATTTTCAAAAACTGAAAGAGCCATTCCCGTTCAGTCTTTGTTGGTCGGTGAGCTAAAAGAAGAAGTGACCTTTAAAATTGTCGATCGAAGTTCTTTACCTCAATTAACTTGGGCTAGCATGTTTCGTAAAACTGTTAAAGCTCGCCATTTGCTACTTGTTTTGTTCCCTTTATTTTACTTTTTAATTACCAATTGGAACAAACCCAATCTTTCATCTCTTGAAATCATATTTATCGCCGCTGGCCTAGTTGTTAGTTTTTTTGCCGTTCAACTCAAAATTGATACTCAAGATTTTATCTCAGGCTATGACAGACTTCGGGATTCAAAAAGTTTAAGTCTTTTAAAAACTGGCTCTGTTGGAGTATCAGAAGTTCAGGCAAGAATCCAAAAACTAGCAGGGGTTGCTTTTGGTTTTGGACTTATTCCATTAATCCTTGAACCTTTCAGAATCTTTTCATTAATTGGAACAGGAGTTCTATTTTATTTTGGCTACTTCTATGGTTCACAAAAGAAAAATCGTTTTTTTCGTGATCTTTGCCTAAGCCTAACAGCAGGACCTTTATTGGCATTTGGAATTTTACCACTTGTTGAGTCTTTGGTGTTTGGCTTTGTATGGAGCTTTTTTATTTTTTTTAGTTTGCAAATTGATCACTTCCAAAACTACTTCGAACAAACCCGAGCAAAAGAAAGAAATCTGATCACCAGTCAAAGTTTTGATCAATCCGCTCAAACGCTTTGGTGGGTTTGGGGATCATCCATTATGGCATTTTCCATCTGGAGTCTATTCACCTCACAGATTTCTGTTTGGTTGGGAACCGTCTTAATCATTACTTATTTTAGTTTTCAGTGGCGAAAAAAATTACTTCTTATTAAAAGCCCTGTGGGATCTGACATCGAAAAGGTCTGTATGCAAGGCCACCAACTGTATCTTATTTTTTTACTTCTTTGGGCCACCGAGCTTCTTTTTAAAGCTTGGTTGGCACCCTTGGTATTTTTGTGGGCTCAGTAAAACTTCAAGGTGATTGGAGTCAGGATGAAATTCAAGATTTAAGATCCAATTTTGGAATTTCATCTGATGATGCTGCAGAACTCACTTTAGTAAAAAATGAAAATCAAATTCAATTAAAATCCCACGATGGTCATCACTTATGCTTTGATTTTGATTTGAACCGTGTCGACTATCACCGTAAAACCAGCAAGTCTTCTGATCCCTTATTAAAAGCGCTGGGTTATTCAAAAGGCATTCGAAACGTCATTGATCTAAGTATGGGACTTGCCATTGATTCTTTGTTTCTAGCACAAAATGGCTTTACTGTTACGTCCATCGAGCGTCATCCACTTATGGCTTTGTTAGTCCGGCAGGCTCAAAAAAATTCCACTCGAGAATTTGTTAAAAAAATTGATTTTGTTCACTCCAGTGCCCAGGAATTTTTAAAAAGCTTGAACACTCCTGAAAAAACAGCTGCCTATTTTGATCCCATGTTTCCTCATAAAAAAAAATCAGCACTACCCAGGCAGGAAATGGTTTTTTTTCGTAAACTTGTGGGCTCTGACGATGATGCAAGTGAAACCCTCGCTCTTGCCATTTCAAAAAAATTTGAAAGAGTTGTTGTTAAAAGACCTTTGAAGGCTCCTGCTTTGTTGCCTCAGGTTTCTTACACAATTGAAACTAAATTGATGCGCTTTGATGTTTATAAATCACAGGAGAGTTCATGATAGCAGCCCTTTTAAGCTACTTGTTGGTATTATTACTTTACTGGATGCTGCAAACAAAACTCAGAGAACTATTATGGCGTGATTTGGATTCTGTTCCTCAGAAGCCAATTCCATTGATAGTTAAAACAATAAAAACTCAGTGGATGACATTGTCACCGCGAAATCTTTTTTTCCAAGCGCAAATTAATTTAGAGTTGGGAATTATTACTTTTAGGGAATCATTGCTTCTTATTTGTATGAATCGATTATCAGTCAAACTGATTGGCTTGATGCTACTTTTAAGTCTTATGCAAGAATCTGTTATCGTCCTACTAATTCTAGGTGGAGCGTTGCTATTTTTCTTTTCAAAAAAATTAAAATCAGTGCTGCAGATTCTGTTTTTAGCTGCTAGCTTTTTAGTTGTTTTTCAATTTTCATTTTATACTTTGTCCAAGTGGATATACTCTTCTGAAGAGCTATCAATTGTTTATTTATTATCTGATGCAAGATGGCCTGTGCTTCTGGGGCTCATAGTGGCTTCGGCGGTAATCACAGTGATTTTGAAGTTAGAATTTGCGCTCCTTATTTTATCAGCTTTGTTGTTCTTCTCCGGGGCATTACCTGTTACCAACGCCATTGGTCTTCTATTCGGAGAATTATTGGGATGGATGATTCTATGGACCTACTGGGCCAAATCTCAATCTCAGCTTGGGAAAAGTCTTTTTTTAGAAGCTCTCGCTATTTTAATGTTAGTTGGGCTCTCATTTTTATCCTTCCTGTTAATGGTTCGGGGTGCAGGTTGGCTTAATATTCGTATTATGGGTGGCATCGAAGATAAAAAAATTCTGTTCTTCAGTTGCTGGGCATTGTTAGAAGTTTTTTATACGATTGTGTTGATGCTTTGGGGGCACTTTCGATTTCAGCTAAAAAGTGTAGAGCCTTCTGATATCGAACCCCTTTATTTCAATCCGAAGCAATTTCATAACAGTGGTTGGATTTTTTCACAAACCGATTTGCGTTTACAGAAAGCTCAAAAAAAACTGGATAGCTTACAAAGGTCCAAGTCTGAATTAACAGCGGACGAAATAAAATTGATTCCCAAACCATTTTTTAAGAAAATGCTCATTGAGGTCGAGACTTTGAAAAGCATGATTGAACAATTGAAAGCTCACACCTAGTCTAGGTGTATGTCAGCTGAATTACTTAAAAGAATTTCTGAACTTGAAAGTCAGGTCATGGGTTATGAAAAACTTCTTAGGCAAGCTAATGATAAGCTTTTGCAGCTGGCCTCTGAAATTTCCTCAGACTTGGATTGGGCCATTAAATTACAAAAAAAATTAGTGCCTACGGAATTGCCACGAATTAAGGGTTTTGAATTCAGCTCAAAGTTTATTCCTGGATCTAAGTTCGGTGGTGATTACTTTGATATTTTCGAACATGATGACAAGTGGAAATTTGGTATTTTTCTATCCAGCTGTTCTGGCTACACGGTTTCCTCTGCTTTGATGGGACTTTTAATTAAATACTCGACCCAAATAGAAGCCAAAAAGGGAATGAAGCCCCATGAGTTTTTGCAAACGATGGCTGATGAACTTTTGCCTAGCTTCAAAGAAAAAGACAAAGCCAGTTTTTTTTATGCCACTGTAGATAGGAAAACTTTAAAACTTGATTACAGTTCCTCAGGATTAATATCGGCTTACCGGCAGACAGCCAACCGTACCAGTCTAGACTTTTTGAATCCCATTGTCCCAGAGTTAAGTCTTGGTTTTAAGTCTCAATTTACCACTAGTAGTTTGTCGCTGGAGCCCCAGGATAGGCTGCTTTTAAGTTCCCCCAGCCTTGTTGCATCACAAAACCTGCGCGGTGAACCATGGGGTCCCGAGCGAATGATCGACGCATGGCGATCTTCAGCTAACAAATCCATTCATGAGGTTCGTAATGAAATTCTTTATCAACAAAAAAACTTTTTAAATGATGCAGAAATTGAACGTGATCAAAGTCTGATCATCATCGAAGTCCAAGAAAAGATCATTAAGCTAGCCTAGTATCTTGATCAATGTTAAAAATAGAGAGTTTCATACTCAATACTAGAAAGGGCTTACCATGGCATCTGAAGTTCAAATATTTGAAGGGGCACTTGATAAAGGTCTTGAAGGAATTGTCGCTTGCTCGACGGCAGTTTCTTCCATCCAAGGAAATACGCTTAACTACCGTGGATATACCATTGAAAATTTAGCTGAGAAATCAACTTTCGAAGAAGTGATTTATCTTCTTTGGAATGATAAATTACCCACTGCTGAAGAATTGACTCAATTTAAAGCTCAGCTTGTTTCTGAAATGGAACTTCCAGCAGATTTCATCAATGTTCTAAAAAATCTTCCGACTCAGAATGTTCATCCCATGGCATGGCTAAGAACGGCTGTATCATTATTAGCTCATTGGGATAAAGACGCCAATGATATGGATACAGCAGCTTTTAAAAGAAAATCGTTACGGTTAACAGCTAAAATGGGCACCATTGTTTGCGCTTTTGAAGCTATTCGAAATAAACGTGAACTATTGGCTCCTAAAAAAGATAAATCAATGGCTTGGAATTTTATGTACATGCTTAAGGGTACAGAGCCTAAAGCTGATCACGTAAAAGTATTTGATACTTGTTTAATTCTTCATGCCGATCATGAACTCAATTGTTCTGCTTTTGCAACACGAGTCACAGCGTCTTCACTTTCAGATTTACATTCTGCCATTGTTTCTGCCATTGGTGCGCTTAAAGGCCCATTGCACGGAGGAGCCAACGAACAAGTCATGATTATGCTTAAAAAGATCGGCACCATTGAAAAGGCTCAGGCCTTTGTTAAAGATGCCTTACAAGCAAAAGAAAAAGTCATGGGAATTGGTCACCGTGTTTATAAAAACGGGGATCCGCGGGCTGCTATTTTAAGAAAGATGTCCGAAAAAATGACGGCAGAAATTGGTGAACCCATTTGGTACCAAATGTCAGCATTGATCGATGATACGATGTTCAGTGAAAAAGGATTGATGCCGAATGTGGATTTCTACTCTGCGACGGTTTATTACTGCATGGGAATTCCTACTGATGTTTATACACCTATATTTGCAGTTTCAAGAATTGCAGGATGGTGTGCACACGCTCAAGAACAATACGCCAATAACCGAATCTACCGACCACGTGGAAAATGGGTCGGTAAATCAGGCTTAACAAAATAATTATTTCGTTAATTCTTCCTTGGCATCTGCCAGGGAAGTCTTAACTTCTGTCCAAGCCTTGGACATGCCAGTACTTAGTTTTCCCCAAGCACTGCCACTGGACTTTTTAATTTGGGCTAAATCACTTTCAAGGCTTTTCTGCTTTTTTTCCAAAGCATCAACCGTTGAGTCTTTCTTATCACTGGCTTGATTTTTTAATTTAGAAATCTTTTGCTTTAAATCAGATAGATTTTTTTCCATTTCTTTTACAAAAGCTTCTTTTTGTTCCTTTGTGTATTCCATCGCAACGTCAGCCGTTTCTTTGGCTTTGTTTTTTACGTCCTGGGCTTCAGTGGCATAACCTAATTGTCCGATCAGTAACAAAATAAGTGTAAACTTCATGTGGCATCTCCTTGATGATTCATGAAGCTATCATCAGGTCCTACTTAAGCCTAGTCCAGATCCTAAACCTTTTAGTCCATGGTCGAGTGTAAAAAAGTTCAACTTTTCACGATAAGCAGTAGGTAGAAAAGGGGTTTTCATGTCTTTCAATTATGACAAACATAAGAGCGGTGCTGACGACGGAAACTTTTGGACATCCTATTCTGACTTATTCTTAGGGATGAGTGTCGTATTTTTATTACTGTACGTAACTGCCAGTTTACAAACCGGTGCTAGTGGAGTTCATGCTCAATCACAAAATGAGAGGCTTGCAAGTAAAGTTCAAGAATTAGAAAAACAGCTAGCTATGTATGAAAGTGTAAAAAAAGATTATTTAAATCAAGATGCCAGTGAAGCTGAGGCTCAGCAGTACAATGAGTTAATGGATAAATTATCTTTGCTGCAAGAAGAAGCAAACGATGAGAGAAAAAAATTATCAAATCAGGCTAATGATTTAGCTTCAAAAGAAAAAGCTTTGAATCAGTACCAGCAGCTCGTACGAAATATGATTAACGCCAACACTTTAGCAAAAACTAAAATTACACGCCGTGAAAATGTCATCGAAGATCAAGATTCTAAAATTGATGAACAAACTAAAGAAATCACAACTCTTGAAAAAGACGTAGATCAGAAAAAGCGCATGATAGCAGAAAACGAAGCTAAAATTGCTGATGCTCAAAAAGCATTGAATAAAAGACAAGCAGATTTGAAGAAGGCTTTACAGCAAAACAAAATGACTCAAAAAGCCTACCAAGCACAAATGGCAAAAATCAAAGCTGAAAGCGATCAGCGTTTAGGACAACTTAAAAATCAAGCTGAAGAATTTCAGCAAGAGTTGGTGGCAGCTCAAGGACAATTGGGACAAGTCAAAAGTCAGTTAGCTCAAACTGAAGGTGAATTACAAATGACAGCCGAGCAGTTGCAAGCCACTTCTGGAAAACTTCAAGCAACTAAAGGTCAATTGGGTCAAACATTGGGTGAACTTTCTAAAACAAAACAGCAGGCCAACCAGTTAGCTGGTGAGCTTGGACAAACAAAACAACAGGCCAGTCAATTAGCAGGCGAACTTGGTCAGACCAAAGGACAATTGGGACAACTCGCAGGCGAGCTTGGACAAACAAAAGGAAAGCTAGGACAGTTAGCTGGAGAATTGGGTCAGACCAAAGGAAAACTAGGACAACTTGAAGGTGAGTTAGGTCAAGCTAAAGGACAATTGGGACAAGCCAAGGGACAAATTGGTCAACTTCAAGGTGACCTTGCAAGAGCGAAAGCAGAAGCTGATGCAAGACGACTCATTTCTAAAAGAATTAAAGATGGTTTTGCTAAAGCCGGTGTGAAAGCAGATATCGACGACCGCACAGGTGAAGTCGTAATCAACTTTGGTGATGTTTATTTTGATAATGACTCATCTAAGTTGAAACCAAAAATGAAAGAAGTTTTAGAGAAAGCGATGCCTGAGTATTCTAAAGCTCTTTTTGCTGATGGAAAACTGCGTGATAAAATTACTTCAGTTGAAATCATCGGTTTTGCATCACCCACATTCGAAGGTAAATACATTGATCCAAAATCATTAGATCCATCAGTCAGACGTGCCGTAGATTACAACTTGGATTTAAGTTACAAACGAGCCAGATCCATATTCCAACATATTTTTGATGCCGAGAGACTCAACTTCCAGCATCAAAAAGATTTGCTACCACTGATCAAAGTAACGGGCCGAAGCTTCTTAGCAGAGAAGCTTCCGAATGTCAGAAACCCATCCAGTAAAAACTACTGTGATGCCCATGACTGTAAAAAAGCCCAAAGAGTTATAATTAAATTTAGTTTTGATGATAAGAAATAAGGAGTTATAAAATGAATTTTTTAGCAGGTGCAGGCGATACTTTTGTAGCGATCCTACCATGGATCATGGGAGCCTTCTTTTTAATTGGCTGCTTTTTTCGGTATTTTATAAATTATACCGTTAAAAGGCACGAGTGGTTTGCTCGTGAATTTGAAAAAAGAGTCAATCACTTCATGGAGTCACAAACTCCGGGTGAGGTTAAAGATGTTTCTTTTTATGTCTTAACAAAAAGACTTTTAGAAAAGACTTACTACGAAGCCTTTGAAATTCGTGAAAAATTTCAACGTCGTCGTTATGACCGTGTGATGCACTGGTCGGATCGTTTGTTTTTAGTGAAGCAAGGCTGTGCTTGGCTTGTGAAAGACATCCTAAAACAATTGAAGTTTCTGAAGTGGACCAATGATACTCCAAAGCTTTTGCACATAACAAAAGCCACACTTCATCACAATCCTTGTTTTAATCGAATCTTTGGATTCTTTCCATTGTCGACAACAAACGACATCGTAGGTGTTATGCCTGGTCTATTTGTTGTGGCCGGTATCTTAGGAACCTTCATTGGTATCGCAAAAGGTCTTCCTGCTTTAGGAACTATGGATATGGCTGACATGGCGACAACAAAGCAAATTATGGATGGCTTCTTAGCAGAAATTGCCTTTGCCATGCACTCTTCTATTTTTGGAATTACCTTCTCGCTTTTGATGCATATCTTTAATACGGTTCATTCACCTGAAAGATCCTACGTTTCTATGGTGGATCGCTTTGAAAGTTCTATGGATCTATTATGGTACCGCTCTGATAGTAACAACTATCCTGCACAAATCTCTGAGTTTGATGAGCATAAAGATCCAAGTGAAGCATTGGCTGAGGAAGCCATTCGCCTAGAAGTGGAACGAAATGCCCGTGGTCGTGAACTTGATAACGTTGTAAAGTCTAAAAAGGTTTCTTGATGGGTGTACTGAAGTTATTTGAAGGCACAGGTGATTTGTTCTGTGCCATCGCCACAATTAAGACTTCCGAAGGGTCGATGCAAAAAGTGGTAGATGGAACAGCTTTCAGTGTCGGGCGTGCGCCTGACTGTGTGCTTTCAATTCCTGATGTTGGAATCAGTCGACTTCACCTGCTTGTTTCTGTCAAGCGAGGTGAGGTTTACGTTTCTGATCAGGGCTCTTCAAACGGTACATTTATTAATGGTGAAAAAATTGAGTCCAAACGACTGATTCATGTCAAACCCAGTGATGACATTAAACTTGGAAAATCAGATGTGGTTTTACAATTTGCATGCTTAGAAAAGCATTTTAAAACGGACTACATTGCCGAAAGTTTATTGCCAATCGATGAAAAAAACCAACTACAAAGTCTAATTAAAGCAAGCCAACACAAGGCCCAAGAAATTGTAGCGATGGCACAGTCCCAAGCCGAGCAGTTGGGAAAAGTGGCAAGTGAAAAAGCTCGAAATACAGAAAATCAAACCCTCTTGATGCAAGAGGAAATTCTTTCCAAAGCCCAAGTGGAAGGTCAGCAAATCATTTCAGATACTAAGCGAAAAACTTCTCAGATGATATTTGAAGCCGAAGAATCGGCAAGGCAAGCCACTGAAAACATACGCCGTGATGCTGAAAACAAAAGGCACGAGGCTGAAACTTATTATCAAAGTAAAATAAAAGATGCTCAAGTTCACGGTGATCAGATCATTGCCAAGCATACACAAATGGGCCAACAAATGATTGAAGAACTTCGCCGTAAAACTATTGAAAAAGCAGAAGCTGATGCGAAGCTTCAGCTATCAGGACTCTTTCAGTCCCTCGATGAAAAAACCATAGAGCTAGAAGAAATCAAGAAAAACTGTCAATTATTTGAAGCTCAACATAAATCAGCTCTCGAGCAAGAACTTGCAAAAACAAGGCAGGATTTTTTAACACAATTTGACTTAGAAAAAAATCAATCCATTGCAGAGCTCAATGAAAAGTTGATTCAAATCGAAGCGGATTACAATAAGAAGAAAAAAGAACACGAAGAAAATGAAGCTAAGCAAATCGAAGACATTCAGTTGCGCGCAAAAAATCTGGATTCTGAACTTAAAGCTGCCCATGAAGATTTACAGCAAGCATTAAACCAAGACTATGAAAAAAATAAATCAGAACTTGCCACTTTATTAGAAAAGCAAAAGTCCAACCTAGAAAGTGAAGTAGAGTCACAAAGACAAAGTTTACAAAAAATTCAAAAGGAAATAGAAGATTACAGTGAAAAGCACAAAGATATAAAGACAAAATATGAAAGCCTGAATCAAACTGTGACTGGCTTACAGTCTTCAGAAACTCGCCTAATTGAAGACATCGCTGTAAAACGAAAAGAATTTGAAACATTAAATAATAAGCAAAATGACTTAAATGAAGTGATTCAAGGTCTTGAAGTTAAACATCAAGAAATTACAAAAGCCATCACGAATGCTAAGGTGAAATTTGAAGAAGACTTCTTAGCTCATAGAAAAGCACTTGATGAGGAAATGCAAAGAGTTCGGTTTGAGTCCAAGAAAAAATCCAGTGAATATGAAGAATTGGAAAAAATTAAACTAGAAGAGTACAAACTGAAAGTTCTTGCTGAAAAACGGCAAATTGAAATGAATTTTGAACGCTTAAAAAGCGATTACGAGCAAAAAACGAAGGAAGCCATTGATCATGAAAGAAAGAAATTGGAAGACTCAAAGCACCAGTTTTTAGCTCTCATGAACAATCAACGAGCTGTCGTCACCAATGAATTGACCAAAGCCATTATCAAAATTGAAAAGCGTGGCGATCAAAATCATTCATCCGAGTTGATTTCCCATGCTGTGACCCAAGTGTTTGATTCCCATGTGGCTGAATTTTCGTTAAATACAAACTCACAGGGATCATTAGAAAATCAAAGCCGCGTAAAAGTTCAATGGCTTCTTTATGGTTTCACATCTGCTATGTCATTGGTGCTGGCCTTCTTCTTTGTTGTGCAACCCATTATTAATCGAAATATCAAGGGCACAGAAGAAAACATGATTGCACAAGAAGCCAAAGTTCGGCCTAAGTTTCAACCAGAGAAAGATTTCACATACCGTGATTCTTATGTTGAGGCGACTTTGTACACGACTAATTTTTCAGAGATTTATACTGATGAGGTTCTTTACGATAAGTGGTTTAAATATATAACTGATTATATGTTCCAAACCTGGAGAGTCCCTGAGGAAAAAACCATCGAAGTCACAGCCATTTCAAAGGCTTTGGTAGAATCCATCAAGGCCAAGGCCACTGAACTTGATGCTGAGTTTGCTGAAGCTGGTATTGTGAAGTTGAAACAAACCGAATCCGAAGCCATTAAACGAATGGCTGAGGCTTTGGGTACCCAAGTCAAATTCGAAGCTTTCAAAAGAAAAGAGCGTGAATTCTTCGAGCCTTATGTGCAAAATCAGTAACTGATTGATGCCTAAGGAGTTCTAGATGTCTGTGTTTACAAAAATTATTAATGGTGAGCTTCCCAGTTATAAAATCCATGAAGATGATTTGACGATTTCTATCTTAACCATCGAGCCCATTCATTTGGGGCATACTTTGGTCATTACCAAACAGGAAATTAATTCTTGGTTGGATGTGCCTGAGGAAATTTATAAGCGTGTGCATCTTAATTCTCAAAAAATTGGCCAAGCGATTAAGCATGCAACAGGTTGCCCCCGAGTGGGCCAAATCGTGGCGGGTTTTGAAGTGCCCCATTACCATCTGCACCTTGTTCCAGCATGGAGCATTCCTGATCTGAATTTTGCCAAAGCTCAAAAAAGATCCCAAGACGAGATGGAAAAAATCCAAAAAGAAATCATAAAACATCTCAAATTCGAGACTTATAAATAATATTTATAGTTGCGATTGCACAAGCACACAGAGTTAGGACTTGGTTACAAAACCACTCTGAGTTATTCTTTAATCAGCCATTCGTATGGCTCGAAAGGAGGTGGTGCTATGGTTATATGTGACAGTACCGTGGCGGAGGTGATGGCTTCTTAGTTCGCTTCATTGTGGACGTAGAAGGCATTACATTCGCCACCTACTCATCAAATTAAACCAAATACTTTGTTTAATTTGTCACCGAAAGGGCTCACCTTAAAAAGTGGGCCCTTTCCTTTTTCACCTTTTCGTGATTTATGAAGTTATGAATTTAGAACTCCAACCTGCAACTACGACTGATTTTGTTCAAGCTTTACAAAAAGCTAAAGCAGCACAGGACCTCTATAAAAAGAAATCTTGGGACGACAGGGCTGATTTTTTAAGATCCCTAGCCGAACAAATTTCAATGAATCAAAGCAAAATTTCATTAAAATTAAGCACAGAGCAAAAGCTTCCATTAGAATTTTCACAAGTTGAAATCGTCGATGCCATTCAAAAGTTTATTGAAAATTTACACCTAGAAGTCCGGTTATTTGCAAGGCCTGAGACTCTAAGGCCATCAGGGGTCATGGGCGCTAGTTTTTCTAAAGGCTTAGTATTTTTACGGGCCTTTTTAGCAATTGTTAAATCATTGGCGGCTGGAAATGCAATAATTATTAGTCTGCCACAAACAGCTACTGTTTCGGGTCAGTTGATCAAGTCCCTTCTTGAACAAGCCCAGGTGCCTGAAAATCTAGTGCAGCTTTTGATAGGTAACGAGATCGAAATATCCAAGTTGCTTGCCGCCCATCCCGGCCTTTCAGCCTTTCAGTTTTATGGATCTTTGCCAAATGCAGAGACTTTAATGGGACTGACCACTCAACGAAAGAAAAAGGCTCAGTTTTTCTTAGGTGCAAAAAATTCCTGTCTGATTCACCCTGATTTTGATTTTGAAAAAAATAAAGATTTAATACTAAATCCTTTTTTAATTGGCAGTGGTCAGTTGGATATCAACTGTCACAGACTTTTTATAAGTCAAAAAGTTGAAAAAGATTTCTACGAATTTTTGAAGTCAGTTTTAAAAAATAAAAGTTGTGACCTTTGGTCTGATGCAGAGCTTGTTCAATTCAATAAATCTGTAGATCAAGTGGGGGCTGATTCAGGTCACATTCTTTTTGGTGGAAGGTCAGAATCCCATCTGACTGTTCAACCCACCTGGACCAGGGACTTATCAAATTGTTCAGAAATGCAACAGCACCAACTGGTGTGCCCTTTATTTATTGTGACCGCTGTAAAATACACCCATGAAATGATTAAGTGGTCGAACACGGGTTATTTAGGGCATTCCGCTGTGGTACTAGCACCTGATAAGGAAAAGGCCATGAAGCTTGCCGAACCCCTTGAGGTGGGTCATGTGCATATTAATGAATGGTCAAATTTTACCCGAATGGGTACGCCTTCGAAGCAGTCTTTTTGGGGAAACCCCGACGAAAGTTGGTCAGGCTCATTTTACAATGATGTCAAAAAAATCCATTGAAACCGTCAATAAACCTACAAAATTAATTAAGCGTGTAAGTTTTGACACGGGCCCTGACATCACACTCCGTGCAGATGGCCTTTTCTTCAATAATATTTTCTGCCGCTTTCACATCATGCTTGATTTCAAGTGGACTACAGCAAAGCGTACACTGCCCATCTAATTGAATGAACTCACGCTGCTTCAAGTTTTCGGCTTTTTCAAAATAATTTATTTTCTCTGACATTTCATTTTCCCATCCGTCTGAATTCATATTTGTACGGAAGCAAGATCCGTTCCTCGGACTTAGGTCTTGACCTGTGCTGAATAGAAAATAAGTGATCCATTGCACAAGCCTCAAGCAGGAGGCAAAACATGAAATTACAAATTTACGGATTATTTATTTCGCTTTTATTTATCGGTTGCGTAGAGGTCCAAGAAAAAGACAAACAGGAAAATCCAACCAATGAACAGTCTGTTCCTGCATTATCTTATGAAATTGAGGCCTTAGCTCAACCACAATCCTATGCAGTCAAGTTTCTAGGAATGAACTGCCAGCAGGCTTTCACCAAATCATCTAGCAAAGTGAAGCTTGAACAAGTCACTGTGGCCAATTGCCAGGACATTGTCACTGAGCCTGGGGTTTATGATTACGAATGGTTGGATCAAGGTGTTAAAAAAAATCTTTCTGTGGAAATTCCAGAGGATATCGTGATTCAAGGTGCTGTGAATCTAAGTGACCTGAAACCCATCGAGGTCAAAAATAATAAATTTTATAACAAATTTTTAAAAATACCTGGACGTCTTTTTCTGACCTTTGGATCACAAATAATTACCAACGGCGAGTCTGTTTTGATCGAAGCCTCATCTGTTCATAGTGATGGGGGACAAATTTCAACCTTTGCCTCACAAACGCAGGCAGCGGTGAATCAAAATGGTCTGAACGGCGGATTGATTTATTTAAAAACTCCAAAGCTCACAGGGAATTTAAAAGTTCATTTGATCGGTCAGAGTGGAGGTGGTGGGGAAAAAGCGTCGAAATCGTTCCCAAATGACTTTTCAGATAATTTAGAAGGAGGTAACGGTGGAAACACAGGATCTTTTTGGTTAGAGGCTGAAGACTTCAAAAATAGTTTTGTGGCTATTGAAAGAAATTACGGAAAGCCAGGCATCGGCACAGATAAGCAGTGGTGTCGTAAAAGATATACACATGTGCCTTGCCAAAATATTACAATAAGACCCAAAGGCAAAGACGGTCACCCGGGGCTTGAGGAAAAATCCTGCCTGATCGTGAATGGGGAATGTACGAACTTTATTTTGAATTAAGATTATCGATGCTGAATTGGATTCGCTTGTCCTGTTCCGCCTTTTGAAAAGCAAGATCAATCAAATCACTAATGAGATCACTGTAACTGATTCCAGCAGCTTCCCACATTTTTGGATACATGGAAATGTTGGTGAAGCCTGGGATTGTGTTGATCTCATTTAAGTAAATGTCTCCATTTTTCTTTAAGAAAAAATCCACACGTGTCAATCCGTCACAACCTAAAACTTGATAAGCTTGAACAGCTAGCTTTCTAATTTTTTCCATGACCGCAGATTCAAGTTTGGCTGGGATTTGGATTTTGGCCCCATTATCATCAATGTATTTGGCATCATAAGAATAAAAATCGTGAGCGGGAATAATTTCCCCTGGAACGGCTGCCACAGGATTGGCATTCAAACCTTTCACCGCACATTCAATTTCCCGGCCTTCAATGAATTCTTCAGCTAACACTTTATCATCAAAAGAAAGGGCCAAAGGGCATTTCGCATCAAAATCAGCCGCTGATTTAATTTTATAAACCCCCACTGAAGATCCGCTGTTAGCAGGCTTAATAAAAAACGGAGTCCCTAAAGCCTTTGCAATCTTGTCATAGCCATAAGTTTCCTGTCTGGTGATAAGTAAACTTTTAGCATTGCTGATTCCAGCCTGACTCAACAATCGCTTCTGGATGTCTTTATCCATACCCACAGCTGAGGCTAAAACCCCACAACCTACGAAAGGTAGATTCATCATTTTAAAGTAACCTTGGATGGTTCCATCTTCGCCGAAAGTTCCATGAAGAACGGGAAAGGCCACATCGATATGAAAAGAAATATTTTTTTCTAGAAGTAAAACTGAGCTTTTTCCATTTTGACAAATTAATGCACAGGATTGTATCTGCTTAGGGATTTTTGAATCATCTAAACTAGTCATAGAAGCTAAAATTTCAGCACTTGGAACGTGATACCAACTGCCCTGTTTAGAAATTCCTATCAAATAGGCTTCAAATTTATTTTTATCTAAAGCTTCATAAACATTTTTGATCGATCTTAAGGAAATCTCATGCTCAGAAGATTTGCCACCAAAAATAAGTGCTACTTTTTTTTTCATGATTTTATTAAGCCATTTCCACAAGTTCTTTGGCAAGACCTGAAATACCATTACTAAAATCTCCGAAAGCACTGCTTCCTGGAGTGGAAATAACTCGGGTGTCTCGGTCTGTGATGTAATCCTCTGCAGGACAGGGTTCATAGTAACTGCCGTACTTTTTAAGCTCGCTAATGACTCGAGCATCTTCAGCAACGGTGAGTGTAGGGCGAAGGTGTCCCAGTGTTTCAGCGGTAATTAAAGCAGCCAGCCCGATCACACCGATGGGATTAAATTGATTATAGAATTCCTGAACAAGAGACTTTAAATCTTCATTAAATGGAAGTTCATAGGAGTCAGTAATAAGAACAATGCCACCAAATTTCTGGGGTTGCAGACTTGATAGTGTTTGAGTTGTGAATTCAGTGAATTGACTGCCAATTTCTGTAAGTGAGTTTTTTAAAACTTGCAGTTCCTGCTGAGCCTTTTCAGAAAGAGGCTCAGCTTTTTGAATAACTAAAATCGCAATTTTTTTAGCAGTTTTCATAGTCCTTCGAGATTATTACATCTCGTCAGATAGTAAACTTGATTTTCAAATTTTTGTAAGCCCTCTGAACAAAAACTAACAACCTTAGAAATTTCTTTTAAGCCATTGGCCACTCGCAGTGTAAAGCGAAGCTTACTATCGATGGTTTCACCGGTTTCTAGGTTCACAAGATTGACATTTCGATTCACAGAAATTTTTCTTACAGGAACAGAAGTCATGCCCCAAACTTCAGCTTCCACTTTTAAGTTGGTGCAACTGACCTGAACGTCATAGGTTTCTGTGCGAAAGCTTTTACAAAATCCACGAATATCTAAAATTGTATCCCAAGAGAACTGGGTTTGTTCTGTCACAGGATCGCCGAAAAATTCGTAAAAGCCTTGGTTATTGATCAACAGAACCAGTTCTCTTGATACAGCAGGTTTTGCGACATTGTTATCCCCATCACGCTCAATGATGTTCACTTCGAATACGAATCTTCGCTGCTTGGGATTTTTACTACAGTCGTTAGGTTCAGCATCTGGATCTTGGGCTTCCCTACACTCAACACTTAAGACTTTAAATTTTCTGCGAAAAATTTCACGGGTCAGGCTGTTTGAAATCGTTAAAGTTTGCACCATATCATTTTCATCACCAGCCTGAATCCCATTGGGATTGATACTGCTTACACCGATAGCATCATCGATGACTTTTTCGAATTGATCTGATGAGCTTATGGCTTCAGGTTTTTTTTTTGGTTCTTCGATACAACTGGTAAGAGTTAAAGCGAATAAGACAAAATAATTAACCAGGGTGATTTGTTTTTTATACTTCATACCGAATCCCAGCCCCAAATCCACAGCGGCAGTGGAAGAAGCTTGTTAAGTGTTTCTGGAGTTTTTGGATCTTGGAAATCAAACAAAGTATAATCAACAGGGCCAAATAAAAGCCTTACTATGTCAGATGATTGTGGAACGACCAATTGATCACGGCCAATTCCAAATAAGTAGCCGGTTCCATGTTTTTCTAAAACAAAGTCTTGAATGCCCTCTGAGCGAAAACCTCGCTTGATTTTAGCGAAAAATCCAAGCTCATCCACCAACTTAATCATTCCCAAATAGCCTTCAAATTGCGGTGTTAAGGCTTTTAATTGTGAATTTAAATTACGTGAATGTTGGGGGGTGATGATGGTGATAGCTTCACCCTTCGATTTGCGAATATAACTGAGTAAAGATAAAAGCTCGGGAACCTGTCCGCCCCATTCGTGAATATAGTTTTGTAAATCAGCCCCTTTGCCTTCAATGGCGTAGGCGGCCAAAGTTCCATCCTGTCTCCAGGCTGTGAAGGCTCGCGATTGAGGTATTTTAAGATATTGTTTCACTTCATCTGGGGTTCTTAAAGTGGTCACCGTATGCTGAGCAAATACTCTGTTTAATGCATCAGGGGATATATTTTTTTCATCGGAAAAGCGTAGACCCGTAACGGGAGGCTCAAATTCTTTGTGCAAAGTGGAACTGATTTCAGTGCCTGCCAATTCAAAACCAAGCTTGCGGTAGTAGTCATGAAGGTGAGTCCACAAAATAGCAAAATCACACTTCTGCTGTTCAGCAAGGGTCAAACAATCAGATAAAATTTTATGAGAGAATCCCTGATTTCTATGATCTTCACGTGTTACTACAGAGCCGATTCCTGCCGCTTTGTAGATGATATGAGGGGATTTAATAATCATGGGCTTTAAAACAGAGTGAGACACGATCTCATTGTTGTGAGTCATGACTCTAACATTGTGGCGATTTTGAGTGTTAAGAGCCGTTGGGTACTCGGTTTCAATGGACCACGTGTGTTCTGGCCTCAGTGAGCTAGTTAAAAAGCTTAATAAATGTGGCCATTCTGACTCGTGTGGCGGGCGTGGACCTTCCATTGAGAACCTCCTTAAAATATTAGTTTCTCATATGGAAACCTGTTCGGGTGGGCTAGATCCGATAAAATACGACAAAGGGCCTGGAGTTTTTAAAGGAAATAGCCTATAGTAAGGCTCGCTAAATTTTGAGGAGTCCCATGGCAGATATCAGTATGAAATGGAAAGAAAATGTAGAGGGTCGAATTTACGTCGATCAGACATGTATTGCCTGTGACGCCTGTGTATTAACGGCCCCTGGAAACTTTTCTATGCACGAAGAGGATGGTCATGCCTTTGTCTCAAAACAGCCGCAAGGTCCCGAAGAAGAAGCCGCCTGTAAAGAAGCAATGGACGGCTGCCCAGTCGAAGCCATTGGTGACCTCAGTTCTTAAGAAACTCAAAAAAAAATATCCTGATGCTCATTGTGCTTTGGTCGCTGAAAATCCTTTTCAGTTAACAGCTGCTACCATTTTGTCCGCTCAGTGTACTGACGAGCGAGTCAATCAAGTCACACCCTATTTATTTGCAAAATATCCTAATGCCGAAAGTTTGGCGAAAGCTGAATTAAGTGATGTGGAATCCATTGTTAGAACAACTGGATTTTATAAAAACAAAGCAAAAAATTTAATCGGTATGGCCCAAGCGGTGATGGATCGTCACGGCGGGGAAATTCCTCAAGATATGAACAGCCTGATCGAGCTGCCCGGGGTGGGTCGAAAAACAGCTAACGTTGTTTTAGGAAATTCCTTTGGAATCGGAATCGGAGTTGTTGTTGATACCCATGTGGGACGCCTGTCCCAACGTCTAGGATGGTCTAAGTTCGATGATCCTGTGAAAATCGAAAAAGACCTTATGAAAATCATTCCTAAAGAAGATTGGATCATGATTTCTCATTATTTGATTTTTCATGGTCGAAAGTTATGTAAAGCTAGAAACCCCGACTGTGAAAACTGTTTTCTTTTTGACCTGTGCCCGAAACGCAAAGTTAAATAGGGAATGCTAGTCGCATTCTTTGAAAGCATAAAATACTCCGGACATTTAGTGCCCATTTCTTTTTTAAGAATTTTCGTGGGCTATTATTATCTTCAAGAATTCATTTTAAAATTCAGTGGTGATTTTTTAATTCGCCCGCGTGTTGCCGAAATGATTTCTCAAAATCTAGTAGCTTCGCAAGCTCCCGAGTGGGTCAAATGGATTTTGAATACCTATATGGTTGTTCACTGGCAGGGTTTTGCTTTTACTTTGCTAGCCATTGAGCTTGCCATCGCGATTTCCTATATTTTGGGCTATGTGGTGCGTCCCATCGGACTGTTAGCAGTTCTCTCTACAATTCTTCTTTTGTATCTTAGCCCAAGTGGATCACAGGATTTTTTAAAAATACTACTGGCCACCCATTTTGCCTTTGCATGGGTAGGGGCTGGAAGATGTCTGGGTTTGGACTACTATTTCTTCAAACGAGTCAGAGGAATATGGTGGTAATGATATGAAGCATTTTTTTATTTTCATAACAGCTGTTTTTTTGTTCCTTTTTGTCGCTCATATCAATAAAAATCAAAATTTTTTAGCCAGTGAGCAAAAACCCACTGTGCGCATATTTGCTTACTCTTCTTTCACCTCTAAATGGGGACCGGGTCCTCAATTGAAAAACCTATTCGAGCAAACCTGTGAATGTGTGGTCGAATTCATTGAAGGAAGTGATTCCGGGATACTGCTGCAAAGATTAAAAGTTGAGGGGCAAAAATTAGGGGCTGATTTGGTCATTGGTTTTGATCAATTTGATTTGCAAAAAGCCACAGTGGAATTGAGCTGGCGGGCACTTGATTTTTCTAAAATTGATTTTGATTCACAAATTTTACTAGCATCAAAAAATGAATATTTTGTTCCCTATGATTGGGGAGTTCTGAGTTTTGTCACAAAGAAATCAAAAGGATTTTCGACCACACTTTCCCTGGATGACTTACTGAAATCACAATTCGCATCTAAGATCGCCTTGCAAGACCCAAGAACAAGTTCTGTGGGTTTGCAATTCGTTATGTGGGTACTAAAAGTAAAAGGGGAAACGGAAGGCTATGAGTATCTTAAACAAATGATGAAACAAGCCCATAGTTTTTCACCCAGTTGGTCCACAGCCTACGGACTATTCAAATCAGATCAAGTTGATATGGTCTTATCATATGCAGCCTCACCTCTCTATCATTCTATTGAGGAAAAAAATGATGACTTCGTAAGTTTAGAAATGATTGAGCCTCAGCCTGTACAAGTGGAATTTGTTGGAATTCCTTCGTTTTGCAAAAACTGTGAAAAAGCGGAAGAATTCGTAAACTTAATGATGAGCCCAGAAGGCCAAAAGATAATTATGGAAAAAAATTATATGTTACCGGTCCTTAAAAATGTCAAAATTGGAACGCCATTTGAAACCATCAAGATTCCCTTCAGGCTTCTTGATATTGAGTTTCCCAGTTTGACGGAAGTGGACGGCGTGCTGACTCGCTGGTCTCAGATTCGCCGAGAGATTTCGCTTTAATGTTTAACACAAGGGTTGTGCTCTCGGTGGCGACTCTTTTTTTATTTATTTCACCGTTTCTTATTCTATTGTCTTTCTTTAGTTTTGATCAGTCCCTTGATATTAAAGAACTCTGGTGGGCTGTTAAGAACTCATTTACTCAGTCTGCATTGTCGGCTGTGATTTGTTTATTTTTAGGATTTGTTGCAAGTCTTGGACTTATTAAAACTCAAACAAAAAATCCCATCATTCATGCCATTTTGATAGGCCTTTGTTTGCTGCCACAATTTTTGCCACCATTAGTTGTTTTAGTTGCCATCATGAATGGCCTACAGCCCTTTCCCATGGGACTCAGTGGAATTGTCATTGTTCATGCTTTCAGCTATTTTGGTATGACAGCTTTACTTATTGAAAACCAATCTAAAAATGTGCTCACACAGACCCTACAATCAGCGCAAATTTTGGGAGTTTCTAAATTTCGTTACTGGTGGTCCATTGGTCTGCCACTTCTGAGGAAAGATTTAGTTTTAATTTTTACGTATTTGATAGCTGTTTTTTTCACTTCCTTTTCCATTCCCCTGATTGTTGGTGGAGGCAAAGGCACAACGCTTGAAGTTTTAATTTATGAAAAGGTTCGATTTTCTACAGACTGGTCTTCAGCGGTCAGTTTGAGCTTCGTACAAACCGCTATCATTTTTATTCTTTCTTTTTTAGCGCTCAAGGGACGCACTCAGTTTGCTAAACAGAACACATCATTACAGTGGCTTGGATCCTATACAGGAGTCTTTTTAATTATCTTACTTATGGTGGGTTTTCTCATCTCCTACAGCTCAGGAGTGATTTCTGGCTTACAGCAAATTGGAAATCTAAGCTTGTATGGCAATGAGCTGATCGAAGCCTTTTTAGCCTCTTTGTTTTTGGCTTTTTTGACCTATAGCCTTTTCATGGGATTTTTGTATTTGTTTTGTCTTATGGGTCTTGTTTATCGACCCATCGATATATTTATGTCAGGATATATTGCTCCAAGTACGGCACTGACTTGCTTTGCATTGCTAATATTATTTCCTGGCGATCATTTGTGGAGCTATATAAAAATTCCCTTGGCTTTTTTGCTTTTAGGATTTCCATCCCTTTATCGACTTGGATGGGGAGAAAAGCTTAAATCGTTGAAAAATCAAATTCGAATTGCTCAGACCATGGGTGCTAAGCCTTTTGAAATTTTGAAGTCCATTACTTGGCCACAGATGAAAAGCCATTCTCGGTTTATGAGTGGATTGATGGCAACATGGGCCTGTGGAGATTTTGCTATTTCAAGAGTACTTTCTACAAAAGATTTTACATTGGGTTTGATTGTGGAAAGTTTACTTACAAGTTACCGTATGGGGCTTGCCAGTCTTTTAAGTTTTTTATTAATTATTGCCTGTGGTTTTTGTTTTTCAATTGTTTTAGGGATGGATTATGTCGACCGTAGAAAATTTAAAAATTAATAAAAGTGGATTTCAGCTGACAGTTGATCGCTGGGAAATTTTAGATGAAGGCATTCATGTACTTATGGGTGCATCAGGATCAGGAAAATCCACTATTTTAAAGGCTCTAATGGGTTTTGAACAAACCCCAGGACTTATTTGGAAAATGGGTGACATAAATTTAGCAGCTTTGCCTATTGATAAGAAAAATCTGGGTGTTGTATTCCAGACATGGGATTTGTTTCCTCATATGACGGCTTTTGAAAATGTACAATTTGCTGCAAAAGTGCGAGGAATAAGTGCAGATGAGTTTCAAACTCGTTGGAGTCTGATCTCTCAGCAACTTAAAATGACAGAGTTTTCAAATACGATTTCTGAGCAATTATCAGGAGGCGAAAAGCAAAGGACAGCCTTAGCCAGAGCCATCATAGGAAAGCCTCGGTTTTTACTGTTGGATGAGCCTTTTTCGGCCCTTGATGCAGATCTAAGATCTGAGGCACGGCTTATGCTTAAAGAAATAGTCAGGTCACAAAAAATCCCCACATTGTTAGTTACCCACGATTTAGATGATGTAAAATATCTGTCAGACAAAGTGACTCAAATGGCTGATATTGCATCTGTTGTTCGTTTGAAAAAATGAAAGACTCATGTTTAAAACTTCGACAGCTCAAATTTGTCGCTAGTGATAAGTTATTTCATGATCATGATTAAGCGCAGTTTTTAAATTTCACCTATGATATTGTTCCTCCTACAGGGGAAAACCATGAAAGTCATTTCAGTCTTTTTAATTATGACACTTATCATTTCTGGCTGTGGCAACGACACCCAAAAACAGGATTTCTTTGTCACTTCAAAGCCAATCGAAATTTTAGATCCTGTCCATCAGCAGGATATTATTAATTGGGAATCCCCTGAAGAAGATGCAGAACAGGAAGAAACGCGCATTGAGCTTGTGAAAGCTCTTAATAAAAAGATGGAAGAAACTCCAGAGCTTGAATTCAAAACTTTTGATAAAATTCCAGATGAAGATAAAAATGCATCACTAGTTCCCAAAGAGGTTAAGACTCCAGTTTTACCTAAGACTGATAAAGAAACGAAGCCAGTCGATCAACCGAAAGTGGAAAATGAAAAAGAGAAACCAGAAGTAAAAAACGAAGATAAAAAAGATATTCGTGTATCGCTTGAAGGGCGAGCCTCCGTTTATTATTTGCCGGTCCTTGATGAGGTTCGTAAGTGCTCTGCAGATAAAATGGTTCACATGCGTGATCCTCAAGGCAAGATTTTAGCCCATCTATGTCGGAATGAAATCTTAAACTGCGCTCTTCAAGGTTCATGTTATTTTTTAACAGCTAAAGATATTTTATTATTTGCCTACAGTGGAAAGGCAAAAGTGAAATTACCTAAATCAGATAAAGTCATTCTAGAGCCCCGATTTAAAATTAATCTTGACCTAAAAGATTGTCCTTTTGGAATGGGAGCAGGGAAGACTTGTTTGGATCCTTATCGATCCATCGCTGCTGATAAAAAATTCCATAAGCGTGGTGATGTAGTGTATCTGCCTTTGCTAGATGGTCAGCAGTTACCCAATGGTGAAATTCATGATGGATATTTTATAGTGCGTGATACAGGAGGAGTCATACTAGGTGAGGGTCGTTTTGATTTCTTCATCGGTTTTGATGATTATAGAAATCACCTTTTCACACGCCTCAATTTATCTGACAAAACAAAAAACCATTTTACTTACTACAGAGTTCCTGAAGAAGAGGCAGAAATGATCAGAAAGGCTCGTGCCTTTCCATCAATTCCCAATGTGAAACAGCTCACAACTCTAGGAATTTTAAAAGCTCAGAAAAAGATAGTTGTGACTCAAAGTAGAACAACAGTTAAATAATCCTGAATGGTTTCAATAGGATAAGAAATACCCCTTGAGTTATTGCGCAGTGCGTCGATAAGTCATTAGGACAAACGTCGGGGGTAGCTCAGCCATGAGAATTTCAAGCACTGATGTACGATCAACCATTTCCAGAGCCGTTGCAGTCAATAACCGCAATATCGAAAAATCACTGACTCAACTTGCGACAGGTCGAAGAATCAATAAAGCAGGTGATGATTCCGCTGGATTAGCTATTTCTCAGCAACTGGATTCTTTGGCAAAATCCTACAAAGCGGCCTATGCAAATGCAGAATCAGCTCAGTCTTATACAGAAATCGCAGAATCAGGACTTAATGAGCAAAGTTCTATTTTAGTAAGATTGCGAGAGTTAGCCGTGCAGTCGGCAAGTTCTCAGTACTCGGACAGAGAGAGAAAATTAATTCAAGTGGAGTCCGAGCAACTGAAACAAGAATTCGACCGGATCGCGAAAGTCACCAAGTTTGGAAATCAGCCTATCTTAGATGGAACCCAGCAAAGGTACGACTTTCAAGTGGGAGCACTCAACTCGTCAGATAACAGAATCAGTATCAATGAGTCATTTAATACAACTGCCAATGCTTTGGATGTTAATGACATCGATCTTTCTGACTCCTCTGATGCCAGAGACTCTTTGGAAACCATTGATGAGGCCAGTTTTTCTGTGATGCAAAAAAGAGCACAACTGGGTGGCCTTGCTTCGAGGTTAGATTCCACTCAAAACTTTCTACAAGATCAAATTGCAGGAACAGAGAAAGCCTACGGACAAATTACTGATGCAAAATTAGATGAATCTGTTTTGAAAGCTAGAAGAGGACAAATTTTAGCCCAGTATCAAGTGGCTGCATTAAATGCTGAATCAGACCGAGAGGCCAGCTTACTAAGGCTTATTGCTTAAGTTGATCTTTCCAACCGTGCAAAAGTCGTTTCCAGTCTTCAACTAAAAAGTGACTATCATTATATCGAGCGACTCGAAACATTTCACTGGTTCGTTCAGCCACTGATTTTAATTTATTATTTTCACTTGCCACTCGTGCAAAGAATTGTCGAGGAGTTTCATTCAACTGTTTTTTGAAACCCAGTTTCATTAATTTTTTTTCAATGGCGAAAAAATAATAGGCGGCTAGATCAAGTTTTTCTTTTCTTCGATAAAGCCATCTTCTTGCAGCCCGAAGTAGTAATATTGAAAAAATCAAAATGGTAATCCACCAGCCCATTTGCGGTGCAAAAAAACTAATCAATCTTTGTTGTTCTGAAAGGTCGAACTCGAGTAAAAAGCGAATCCATAAATAATTCACTGATTCGATTTGATTTTGTAAATTCAAAAGAATGGAAGAGGGAAGGCTTTGATTTTTAATTTTATTCAAAGCTTGGCCTGGGCTAAGCCCAAAATCAGATGGTTCCAGTTGAAAAAAGGCAAGAGCACCAAGTTCTACACGAAGAGGAGCAATCCAAAATGTTGGATCAATTCTTCGCCAGTAGCCTCTTGGATCAAAAATTTCTACCCAAGCATGGGCATCGGCCTGACTGACGCGAACAAAATTTCCAGTATCATTGATGTCTCCACCTTGATAACCCGTCACAACCCGGGATGAAATTCCTAAGCCCCTTGCCAGAATGGCGTAGGCTCCAGCAAAATGTTCACAGAATCCATTTCTATTGTTGAATAAAAAATCATCTATATCTTTATGTGTTCCGGGATTTAAGGTGTAACTAAAATTATTTTGTGTGAAAAAATCTTTTAGTATTTTTGTTTTATCTGAAAAATTTAAATTCGGTTTATTATTATCGGTAATCCATTTGGTAGTTTGTGGTGGTAAAGGAGGTAAATCTCTACCATTATCAATATCAGTTCCTGACCAACTATCACTGGATTTTCCTAAGTATAATATGCGGCTTGAAATTGTATTTGTGGTAGTAAAAATACCCCGGCTATTTTTTGTGGCATTCAAAGTAGGAGTCACAATCATTCGCGTGTGCTCAAAGACAGGTAGTACTTTTGAAAAATTGGGCTCAAGGGTTATTCTGTAATCAGTTGAGTATCCACCAAATGGTGTGGGTACCAATCGTTCTTCTTTTTGTGGGCCTTTTTTCCAGCCGAAACCATCACTGACTTCCAGAACTGCAGCTCTCCAGTACATGCTATTCATGGGTGGGTTGAAATCATAAAATTCAACTCGCATCACAGTTTCTTTACTTAAAGCAAGGCTTGCAATATCACCCGGAGAAATACTCTCAGAAAATCCGGAGGTCGCAATGGGAGGAGTCCATTTTCTAGCCCATGGTACTTGTACGCGGGGAAAAACAAAAAATAAAAAAATCACAACAGGCAAAGATTGCAGCAAAGATTTGAAAGTCATCTTCCACGGATTTTGCAGATGCTCTGGAAGCAAGGCCTTCCAGAGCGATAAATAAATCATAATTCCAATTGGCAACCAATAAAGATCCAGGGAATAAAGAAATTTCAAAGAAATCAGAACGAAGCCTAAGAATATAAGTAGTTTTTCATCTCTTTCGGATTTTAAATCCAAAATTCGCAGTGATGTGAGAACGACCAGAAATGTACTTGAGGGCTCTTGTCCTGTAAAAGTACGAAATTGTAATAGCACAAGCCCAAGTGTGCTGACGGCTAATACATTAATCAGCCATTGAGGTAAGGGTTTAATCCATTTTCGTTCCACTGAGAAGCGAATGAGAAGCAATAAAAAACTTAAAGACAGAGCCCAGAGTTCGACTTCAATGCTCACAATTAAGATGGCTGTTAGTAAGCTAATACAAAAAGAATTTTTTTGAAAAAAGATTTTCAAATTTGAGCTCTCCATAATGCTAAGATAGTCATGGCCTGTTGATAGGCCTCTGGCCTATGCATTCTTTCAATGATTTGATCGGGAAGAATCAAAGTCCAATCCAACTCTTTATTTTCAGCCTGATCAATCCAAAGACTCATTTGTGAAAGTTTTGCCTCTAAATCAAGGTGAGATAAATCTTTCCATTCTAGCTGACATTTTTTATCGGAATCAGTTTCATGAACGAGTGTTCTAAGCTGTTTATTTTTTGCTAGCGATCGCCAGTGAATTCTTTTAGGTGAATCTCCAGGTCGGTAATCTCTGATTTCACGAATCACACCTACTGAGTTCTGGGATTGAGCTTGGTAATTGGGAAAAACTGAAGACCCGCGTCTGGCAGGATAGACCAAGGCTTTGGTGTCTGATTTTAAAATTTTCCAAGCTCTGAAAAGTCGACTGGGATATTCAGAACTGACGACAACTGTAGGAATTTGAATGTATCCACGGTTTACGATATCCCAAGGATATTCCACTACTATCGATTCCAAAGGGTTTAGTCTTGTTTTCACTTTCAAAGATTTCTTTTCTTTGATTGAAACATAAAGATCTTCCAAAGGCTCATTGGCAGTGTTGGTGATCAGAATATGTAAAATTTGGTGGGGCTCAGCAAAAGCAATTTTAATATCACTTGAAACTATCTTAACTTGTTCAATTGTGGTGTTGATACTTTTCGCTAATAACATCCCCATGCAGGTCAGCGAAAAACAGATAATAAAAACCAGATTATTTCCGTAGGCCATGGCCATCAGAAGTAGAATAAAACATAAAGCGCTATAGCTCAGTCCCAAGCGTGTAGGAATGATATATGTTTTTTGTGATCTTAAGCTTGAGTTAAACAGGAACTGGAGTTTTTTGTAGAAGTTCCTGGGCCCAAATTTTTCCTTGGCTGACTCCAAATTTTCCTCCAAGACGATGTGATGTCACGGCCACCATCACTTGCTGAACATCATCAGGCTCCACGTGTTTTCGACCCTCTAAATAGGCCCATGCACGGGAGGCTTTGGATAGTGCAAGTCCAGCTCGTGTTGATAAGTGAAGTGCCTCTTTGTTTTCAGTTCGTGATTGGGCAAGAAGGCCTGTGATATAATCTGCCACAACCTCTGACATTTTAACTTGTGAAACTTCTTGTTGAGCCATTAAAAGTTCTTGGCCTTTAAACAAAGGTTTTAATTTAGAAATTTTTTGTCGGGGATCTTCATTAAGGATCAGATTTTTTTCTGTGGTCCTTGATGGATAATGAAGTTCAAGGCTCATAAGAAAACGATCCAGCTGACTTTCAGGTAAGGGAAAGGTAGAGGACTGTTGGTGAGGGTTCTGAGTGGCAATGACTAGAAAAGGATCTGGCAATGATAAGACTTGTCCATCCACTGTGATTGAAGACTCTTCCATGGCTTGTAATAAAGAGCTTTGTGTTCGGGGACTCGCACGGTTCAACTCATCGGCCATAATAAGTGATGCAAACAGTGGCCCTTTTTTGAATTCAAATTCGTTTTTCTGTGAATTAAATATCTCTACACCAATTAAATCAGACGGAAGAAGATCCACTGTGAATTGGATGCGGTGAGTTTCAAGGCCTAATAGTGCACCTAAAGTTTGCACAAGAGTTGTTTTTCCAACTCCTGGAACGTCCTCAATAAGTATATGTCCTTTTGCAAGTAGGCAGGCAGAGGCTAATTTAATGCTCTCTTTTTTGTCTAAGACAATTTGCCCCGATTGTTCGATAAGATCTAAAAATTGTGTTCTTAATTCCATGAGTTTTTAGATTCTCATGAGCCTCTAGGTGGGGGTAGTAGAGGTCAAAGAAACTGGCCCCATGGGACCAAGGTCTAGTTTTTTTAAATATTTTTTTTGACCTAAAGTCCTGTGTTATCAGGCACAAGATGCATTGCGTTATATATTACCTAGACTTTAGGCCTAAAGCTTTCTGGACCAAAGCCGAGAAGTAATACGTGAAACACGTTGGAGACAAATAAGTCTCTTCCGGTGGACCCAGAAGTTGCGTCAACAACCTCAGGGATCCCGCCGGTTGAGATCCTCCAACGAGACAAAGTTAACGTTATTAACTAATCCGCGATGTGGGCAACAGAGTGGATGTCTTCGTATAGGAGGAGACTTTATGGGCTTAAGAATCAATACAAATATGGCGGCCTTTTCCGCGCAGCGGGTGATGGGCCAACAGGGCAAGAGAGCAGAACATGCGGCTCAAGCTTTAGCGAGTGGTAACCGAATTGTTCGCGCAGGCGACGATGCGGCAGGGCTCGCAATCTCTGAAAATATCAAATCTCAAGTCAGAGGTTTAGGTATGGCCAGACAAAATTCGTTCAACGCAGTCAGCGCCATTCAGGTGTCTGAAGGTGGATTGAACGAAATTTCAAACATCTTAACAAGATTAAGAGAACTGGGTATTCAAGCGGCCTCTGATAATATCGGAGAGCGTGAACGGGGATTCTTGGATCTTGAAGCAAAAAATTTAATTCAAGAAGCAGACCGTATCGCAAAAACCACAATGTTCGGCGATAAAAAATTACTCGATGGATCCGGCGGGGAACAAGAATACCAAGTAGGACCTTTTGGTAACGAAGACAACGTAATATCCTTTGAACTCAGTACTGATGCCACTGCTAGTGCATTAGATATCGACGGATTGGGTATGGAAACGAAAAGCGATGCAAGAAGCTTACTTTCAGTCGTCGACGAAGCTGTCGCAAAAGTAGGTTCCATGCGAGCCAACTTCGGTGCCATCCAGAACCGTTTAGAGAGCACAACTAATAATCTCGATATTCAAATCGAGAATTTATCAGCTGCAAAATCAAGAATATCCGACGCGGACGTTGCTCATGAATCGTCAGAGCTAGCATCTGCTCAAGTTTTACAAAATGCTGCGGTATCTGTTCTCGCTCAAGCGAATCAGTTTCCCGGTGTAGCTTTAAAACTGATCGGATAATTACACTTAACAAATACCTGGGGTTTTAATGGGCTTAAAGCCTCAGGTGTCTTTGTCACAGTTTTTTTAATATTATAATTTATGATTTTTTTTAATGAGTTCTTTTAGATCGTTGCCCACACTACGATCTTAAGCCAGGCCCCGGGGTGATCCACCTCGGGGTTTTTTTGTCTCAAAATGAGATGACTCGATAAAATGTCGATCTTTTAAAAAGCTAACAGGGTTTATTCGACAGTTAAAACTTCATCAAGATGGTGACGCTTTTGAGCCCATTCATTATGAGAAAAGGATATGGCGAGTTTTATGCAGTTCTTTATTTTGGGGGAAGCAATGAATCGTCGTTTAATATTAGCCTTAATAACTTTAATATCTTCTGCAAGCCTAGCAAGCCAAGTGCAGCTCATGACTTCCGAGTTTTCCTCTTCTCAAAGTGAGTTAAGGTCTGCTTTCAATATCAAAAGTATTGAAAAGCTTTTGCTTCACCTGGATCAAGCCGATCAAAAGTTAAAAAGTGCACAAAAGATTTCCTCTGATTTCAAAGGTGAATCAGCTTCTGAGCAACGGCTGCAAATCAGGTTAGCAACTAAGATTGCCAGAGATTTGCATTTTATCAATCGTTTGAAAGAAGATCTTGGCTTAGCTGAGCAAGACTCGTTTGAAGTTTATAAAAAACTGAGGCTTTCATTTCTAAAAGATGTTCGAGAAGTATCGGCTGTGAAAAGAATGGATCAGCAGATTCTGTTAACTGTAGAGAGGTTCTTTCACGAATCTCAACTCAACCGTATATAATTTTATTTACAACCAGATGACCCAACGACATCGAAGTTGTAGTGCACACGTCTTAATGATTAGGACGTGTGCTTTTTTCTTTTTTCCTTCACGGCTCTTTCTGCTGTTTGCTGCCCTCCTCAATGTTTAAGCTCCAGACGCAGCCACTCCTCAGGCTGAGGCACCGCCCGACAGAATAATTTGCACGCATCTCTAAGCGAGGGGCGGTGCACATGGCAAAAGCGAAGCAGCTAGCATTTCTTAAATATCAAAAACCGAATCGAGATCATGGCGGAAGTCTTTCTGTCAAAAAAAGGCGAGCCAGAAGGCCTTTGAACATTAAGCAAAGCCATCACATCACTATGAAATCCTTTCATGCCATCGGTTCTAGATCACTATTCAGACATAAAAAAATGATTCTAAGTTTAGTAAAAAAAAATGCACACAGGTTTCATATCAAAGTTATTGAATACGCTATCCAAGGCAATCACATCCACTTATTAGTTAAGGCTCAAACCCGTGAGGGTCTGCAGAATTTTTTCAGAGTGGTCGCTGGACATGTGGCTCAAAGAATACTTAAAGACCTTCCATTGCCAAGCTCTTCGAATTTGCAGCGTAATCAGAAACAACAGATAGTGGGCGGTGCCCCACAAAAAGTGGAAGGGTGTAAGAAGAATCAGCGCAGGTTCTGGAGCTTTTTGCTTTACTCACGAATTATTAGCTGGGGCCATGATTATGAGCGAGTGATTGCGTATATTCAGCGAAATACCCTAGAGCTTCTGAACATCATTACTTATCAACCACGACGAAGTCGCAATTCTAGCTGAGCTTCCAGTCATAGTAGTCATAGGTCTGTACAGACCAAGGCCCAAGAAAAAATTTTCCAATCCAACGTCCAGTGAAGACCTGGACATCAGTCTAGATTTCACGACGAAGGTCTGGGTTTTTACCTAGATAAACGTCCAGTTGTTTATGACTAAGGTCTAGTTTTACTAGACGAGACTCAAGTCTGCCCGGACCTAGCCGAAAGGTTATGCAAGTAAAACGACAAACTTCGAAAGTCGGAAACGAGTCGAGAGTTGAAGATAGGTTTGACGGCCATTTTCAAATCGCTACTAGACAAAAGTCTACGATCGAATCAGTCGCCAACGTGTTTAACAAATAGGGTTGAGACCTTGAGTAGGTTTGAGGTCTCGATTCACTTAACCGCAAATCCAAAGTGATTTGCATCGGAGGATCGAATGGGAATGAGAATATCAACAAATATGGCAGCTCTTTCTGCGCAAAAAAACTTGGTGGGCAGCCAAAGAGAAATCCAAAAGTCTATGCAGCAATTAGCATCAGGTAGTCGTATTACACGATCTGCTGATGATGCCGCAGGCCTAGCAATCAGTGAAAATTTAAAATCTCAAATCAGAAGCTATGGACAAGCCAGTCGTAACGCGAATGATGGTATTTCACTAGTGCAAACAGCAGAGGGTGGTCTTGGCGAAATTTCAAATATATTAACACGTCTCAGAGAGCTTGGTATTCAAGCCGCTTCTGATACGGTTTCAGAAAAAGAACGAGTGATGATTGATAAAGAAGTTCAGCAATTGAAATCTGAGACTCAAAGAATTGCAGTATCAACAAAGTTTGGTAATCAGTCTTTGATCGATGGACAAGGAGAGCGTTTTGATTTCCAAGTCGGTATTTTCAATGATGATTTCGCTGATCGAATTTCTTTTAATTCAGGTGAATTGAACGTGCAATCAGATGAATTAGGAATCGATGATTTTGACTTTACTTCAAAAAGTGGAGCTCAAGATGCACTTACTGTTCTTGATAAAGCTCAATCAGATGTGAATGGTCACCGTGCAACTTTAGGTGCTCTTCAGAATCGACTTCAATCAACGATCGACAACTTAGGAACTATGAACGAAAATATTTCAGCAGCGAATGGTCGTATCCGTGATACAGACGTTGCGATGGCATCATCAGAGATGACGAAGAATAATATTCTTCTTCAGGCTTCCACTGCAACATTGGCACAAGCCAATCAGGTTCCTGCATTAGCATTAAAATTAATAGGTTAATTAGTATAGTCTCGAAAGAGTGTTCTTCCGAACTCTTTCGGTACCAACCTACCCGGAGAACAGTGCCCAACGAAACTGTTCTCCGGGGTATCTTCGGTTGGTGGGACTTAGGTCCTGTTTAAGATTTCGTCAAAAGTACCGATATAGGGATATGAACATAAAAGGACTTTTCGGCCAGATGATCACTTCCCCCATCAGAAATGGTGATGGAACATCAGTTAGTAAAGCCGAGAAATCGATCAAGTCCGATGAAAGCCACGACCGAGACGCCAATGGACAGCAAAGTTTCTCTGGGCAGCAAAAAGAAAAAGAGCCCATGTCAGAGGAACAATTCGAGCAAGCCATTGAACTTATGAAAAATCTTCCTTCAGTCAAAGAACACAATTGGAAAATTGAGAAACGAACCGAAAATAATAAGCATTTTTTATTCGTAATCGATAATTTAAATAACGTAGTCAGAAGAATTCCAGAGAATGAATTGTGGAGTTTACCCTTCGATAAAGATGCTCGCACAGGGCAGTTACTCAAAAAATCAGCCTAGTTTTAGATGACCAGTCATAAATCTGTCACTTGAAAGTCGATCAGCTGGTATGAAGTCCTGAAAAATCAGGATTTAGCTGGGAAAAGTTTTCCCTTTCAACAGTTCTACTCAAGTCCAAGTCATTTGATTGACTCACGGAAATTGATCAACCTAAGCCATGATAAGAATATGTCAGGTGTACGTCTTTCAGGCTTTTCTGGTGCTATTCCCCCTAATCTGGTCGACCAATTGGTTGAAGCGGAAAAAATTCCTATTAAACAAATGGAGACCAAAAAGCTAAAGGAAGAAGACACACTTAAACTTGTAAATGATCTAGAAACAAAGATTCAAGAAATTCCAAAAAATTTAAGCGAGCTTGTCACCACCCGAGGATTTAATGATTTAAAGCTAGTGACTGGTGATGAAAATATTTTATCCGGAACTGTGGATCCAGAAGCTGCACCTACGGGCGAGTATTCCATTGAAGTTCTTCAAATGGCTGAAACTCCTGGAGCCATGACTGTGGGATTTCCAGATAAAGATAAAACTCAGGTCGGAGTGGGATATATCAAATTCAATACTCCCGATGGCGTAAAAGAAATTTATATTAATGGAAAAAATTCGACTCTTGAAGGAGTGGCAAACACGATCACCCGTTCTGGTACGGGACTACGTGGAAGTGTCATTGAAGATAGAAAAGATCCTGAAAATCCATTTAAATTATTAGTCACAGGACTTTCCACAGGAAATGATAAAAATATTTCCTTCCCTAACGTGTATTTGCTTGATGGTGATGTTGATTTTTCTTTTGAGCAGGAACGAAAAGCTCAAAATGCCAAAGTCAAAGTGGACGGCTTTGAAATTGAAGTCCCAGAAAATAAGCTGGATAAAATTATTCCCGGAGTAACCTTAGATATAAAATCAGCAGCTCCAGGACGCACAATTAAAGTTTTTGTTAAAGAAGATTTTGAAAAAATATCAGGAAAAATTAAATCATTCGTTGAAGCTTACAACGGAGCACTTGGATTCATTCAAGGGCAGGCGAAGCTACAAAAAAGCTCAGACGGCCGAGAAAGACTGGGTCCCCTGGGTGGAGATGGAATGCTTCGCTCGATCGAAAACACACTTCGCAGGATCATTCAGAATCCACCACAGGGTATTACGGGTGAAATAAAGCGACTTAATCAAATAGGCATCGAATTCAATAGAAATGGAACTTTGAATTTTTCTGAGGAAAAATTTAACAAAGCTTTGAATAGTGATCCTAAAAGTATGGTGGCCTTTATTCGTGGTGATGGATTTAATACTGGATTCGTTCCTGGTGTACGGCGTGAAGTGGGAAATATTTTAAATGGACAATTCGGAGCCATTTCAAACAGAAAAAAATCTTTACAAGACCGAGTTACGCGGATCAACCGGCAAATTGAATCCAAAGAACGAATGATTGAAAAAAAAGAAGACATGCTTCGTAAAAAGTTTGCCGATTTAGAAACAAAAGTCAGTCAAATTCAAAATCAAGGAAATGCATTTAAAGCAATGGGGGGCGCAGGTGGTACAGGTGGCTAGAAACAGTAGACAGGAGTTGAACTATGGCTAATCCATATCAAAAGTACAAAACGACAGCCGTACAAAGTGCAAGTCGTGAAAAAATCTTATTGATGCTTTATGAGGGAGCCATCAAGTTCACAAAACTAGCTATACAAGCTTGTGAGCAAAAAAAGATTGCTGATCGAGGAATGAATATTGGTCGAGCTTACGACATCATTATGGAGCTTAACAATACTCTAGATCATAAAGTCGGCGGTGAAATTTCTAAAAATTTGGAAAGTTTGTATATATTTATTCTTGAGCAATATACAAAGGCCAATATTTCTGGAAATCCAGAGCCACTCAAATCTAATTTAAAAATGCTAGAAACTCTGTATCAAGGGTGGATTCAAGCTGTTGAAAAATTGAAAAAAGAACAAGAAGGGGGAAAACCATGAACCGATTGATCACACTCTTTTACGAGAAAAACCATTACTTAGAAAAGTTTTACGCTTGTGGGGAAACCGAGCTGACTCACTTTATTAACGGTAATTATGGAAATCTCGATGCCTTTTACGATACTCGGGAAAAGATCCTAGAAATGATTAAGTATGTGGACTCTGAAATCGACAAATCCTATGAAAGTACAAGCCTGACTGACGTTGATAAAAAAGAGCTTCGGAAAGCTTTGCAAATTAAAGATGAGTACGTGCAAAGAATTATGGAACAGGATCTTTCCATCCTTTCCTGCATCGAGCAGGTTAAATCAAGTATCATAGTCGAGATGCAAAATTTAAAACGTGGAAAGAAAGTTGTTTCACATTATAAGATGCCCGAGTTTATTAAAAATTTAGACGAAAAAGCTTAGTTACAAGGTCCAGGAGAAATTTTGCCGCTTCTGGACCTTCTCAATCAATTCTCTGACGTATAAAAAGTCTAGAGTCAAAGAGCTGGCAGGAACAAGACCTGTGAGCTCAAATAAGTCGCTTTACAGTTCCATCACTCCTGCCAAAAGTCCGTGGCACTTCTGTTGCTTTTAATAAAGCTACAAGAAGGAAACAGCCATGATTGAAATTGAAAGAATTGATAGAGTTGAAAAAGTTCAGATTGCTAAAACTGAAAAGAATCCACTTTCTGCCCAAGTCTATACATTAATAAAAAATTCTCAGGTGCTTAAGTCACATAAAGAATTTCATTTGGCTTGCAATCTTTTGCGGCAAGCCAGCAGCATGCAGACCCATCCTATGATTCTAAAAGAACTGACTCAAAATTTAGTTCAATTAGAAAAATGGAATGAAGCTGTTCGAGTTTGTCAGCAGTGGAATCAAATCGAAACCACCTTTGAGGCTGTCTATTTCCGTGCTCAGATTGAGTATCAACTCAATCAAGATGATAAAAGCTTACAAAGTTATTTTGAGGCATTATCCATTGTCGACGATGCAAAGCCTGAGCTTTTTGATGTCTTTAAGAACATGGGAAATTTATTCGTAAGAAAAGCTGATTTTGAATCAGCCGAAGAATTTTACAATAAAGCTTACGCAATTAATGCAAGCTCTGACACTTTGTTAGTTAACTACGGTATTTTAGAGATGCAACGAGGGGATCTGAACAAAGCCAAAGATCGGTTTCGATCAGCAGTCCAAATCAATAGTCGAAATGACAAAGCTTGGGTGGGACTTTCCATGGTTCACTTTGATTTTGGTGATGAAGAATTAGGAATTGCCAATTTAAAAAAGGCCATTGATTTAGAGCTTGGTAACAAAACAGCTTTGCAGCTTGCAGTGCAAAAAATGACTCAAAAATCTCATTGTGAGTATCTAATAGAAGTTCTATCCCAATATCTATGTGATTTTGACTTTGATGATTCAATCTCTTGCCAGCTGATTCAAAAATTTTATGAATCAGGACAAATCGATTTGGCGTATCTCGAATCTCAAAGGCTTATTCTTTGGAATCCTGAAAAAGATGACTTTTTTAAATTGAATCAGCATTTGGAAGTTCAATTGCATCAAAAGAGTCTTTCAGCATGAGAAAATCAAGCTTATCCAATATTGACTGGCGAGAGAATGATCAAGGTCAATTGGTAGCCTTTGAAAATGGACTCAGTCTGGAAACAGCCCTTGATAAGGTCGAGTTTCAACTCAAGCCGGGTCAAAATCATATTGTTATTATTGGTATTGGAAGTGGATTTGCTATTCACCAAATCTTTGAAAAGTATCCATCAGTACCAATAACAGTTATCGAATGTCGTGATTCATTGGTGGGATCGAAGCGAAAACTTTATCCAAAAATTAATTTCGTTGTTGTTCAATCCATTGAAGAGCTCATGCAATGTGATGATTATCAAATTTATCTTCGACCCGAAACAGCTAAATATTTTCTCAAGAAGTCAGCTGGTGCACAGGCTTCATTCTTTCAAGAAATATTTTGGAATCTCAACTTAAGAACCACTGAAGCCTTAAAGCAAGTGGTTCAGCTTGATAAACCAATAGATGATCGATGGCTTATTAATGCAAAACAGTTAATGGAATCAACTGGTTTGGATAATCTGCCATATAGAAACTCTGAGATTTTAATTATTCAGGAGCTTATTAAGTGAAAACTTTATTTATTTCACTATTAAGAGCCGGTGACTTTATCATGCAAGTTCCTCTTATTCGTGATGTGGCCAAAAATAATGAAGTGCATGTTCTAGTCAATGACGAGTTTGGACAGCTGTCAGAGCTTTATCCTGATTTTCAATTTCATTTTTTCCCACGGCAAAAATTACAGGTTCTTATCAACGATCAGTCGGCTTCTTTGCTTGATCCTTTTATGGTGCTTCGAAACTTCTTAAGTCAGCTGGAACTGAATCATTTTTCACAGGTCATTAATTTAACCCACAACCGAATTTCAGCCTATATTATGGATTCCTTTTCCTGCGAAATCAAAAAAGGCTTAACCTTTTCAGGAAACTCTGTTTTGCCATTGAATAATTCCTGGCAGGCCATGTTTAACAAAACCTTTTCTGAAAATAGCAGATCTGAAGTCCACTATTTAACGGCTTTAGCAAAATCCTTAGAACTTAAGGTTCCCACTGTTTTGGCAGCCAACGATCGAAGTTCTTCAAAAGATGTTTACTTACAGGCATTTACTAGTGATCAAAAAAAGAATTGGTCTTTAGAAAATTGGGTCCAACTTCACGCTCGGTTGCAAAGGGCACGTCCCGACTTAAACTTCTATTTTTTAGCTTCATCCGCAGAAGCTCAAAAATTATCACAAGTGATTGATCAAAAGTGGATTCAAGAGTGTAGGCTTTTGGAAGCACGTGAAAAACTTAGATCCGCTGCTTTTTTTGTGACTTGTGATACAAGCCTATCCCATTTAGCTGCTGAAGTTCAAACTCCTATGGCTGTATTAAGTTTAGGAAGTAGTGATTACACCAAAACAATGCCCTGGTTACATGGAACTTGGGTGCTGAGTACAAATTTAAGTTGTTCACCATGTCGTCACACTCAAGCCTGCCAGCAGGAGTCCCATATTTGTGGAGTTTCATTAAAAGTATCAACTGTTTTACAGGTTGTCGTTCAAGCCTTAGCAGGTCGATTTGAGATGAGTGTGGCTTATCCAGAGCGTGTACTAAGAATGGAAATGAAGATTAACCATGGACTGATACCAACCGAGTCTAGTCTTACAAGGAGGCCGAATGGAGACACAGAAGCAAGTGCTCACTTATTTTGAGATTATGATTAAAAAATTAGATTTTGTAATGTCTGAAATCAAAGAGCAAAAACTGAGCAGTAAAGAAACTCAGAAAATTAAAATGCTACAAGAAATATTAAAGGAGCAAATTCGAGATGAAGATTCTCGTTATACAGCTCGCTAGATTAGGCGACATCTACATGTCATGGCCCACAGTCAGGGCATTAAAGCATAAATACTCAAATGCTGAGATTCATATGCTTGTGAGGCCTCGCTTCGCGGCTGCCTGTGAGGGCCTTGAAAGTTTAGATAAAATTAAACTTTTCCCCACTCAAGAGATTATAAGTCCCTTAGTCAAAGAGGATAATATTGCTGCTTCATTGGATGTGATTGATCAACTCATTGGGCACCTCGAACTTGAAAAGTACGACATGATTGTTAATTTAAGTTTTAGTGAAGTTTCCAGCTACCTGACTTCATTTTTACAAACACCCAAAACCTTGGTCTCTGGATATTCAAGGCACTCGGACGGATACTTGTATTTAGTTGATGATGTCAGTCGTTATTTCTGGGCCCAGGTGGGACCTGGTGGATCCAATCAAATTCATATCGTGGATTTAATGGCAGGGCTTGCCGGTGTTGAACTTTCACAGGCTTGTTTTAGAAAACCAAGTATAAAAGCTGAAAAGACTATTTCAGATCCCTATTTTGTTGTCCATTTAGCTGCAAGTGAAAATCATAAACAACTTTCAGTCAGTTTTTGGAAAAATATTTTGAATGCAATTTTAGAGGTTTGTCCCAATACTTACTTTGTTTTAATTGGTTCCGAAAGTGAAAAAGAGAAAGCCTCACAGGTGATGGAAGCCGTTTCCCATAGAGCCATCAATCGTGTGGGTCAAACAAGACTTCGTGATGTTTTTGGTCTTCTTCAATATTCAGAGGGTTTACTAGGTGGCGACAGTGCACCTATGCATATGCTTTCTTTTGTCAATCAACGAGGACTTTGCTTCAGTGTGGGAGATGTCAATCCTTTCGAGACTGGCCCCGTGACGGAATCCAGTGTTGTTTTTCGTGGTGCCTCTGAAAATTCTTGGAGCTTTTCCCTTGTTCAACAGGTTGCAAAACAATGGGCCTTAAAAAATCCAATTGAATCGCAAGCAGGCGTTTATAAGTGTGGGGATCATTTTCCCAGAGTTCAATCATCTGAGGCGGATTCATTTGCTTGGTTACTTTTAAAAGCTCTTTATATGGGTGAAAAATTTCCAGTTGCCAGTGATCTTGAATTCTACCATGGGGCTTTAAGAATGTTTGAAGCCAGCCAAGTCAGTACTCAGAACCTCAATAAACGTAACTCTATTAAAAAAGAGTTTTTAACAGCATTGTTGGATCGAGTGGATGAAATTTTAGCCACAATCAGTATAGAAATCCCATCGATTTATCCATTGTTTCGCTGGTATCAAGCTGAAAAAACGAGAATTCAACCAGGGACTTTCGAGCAGATGACACAGGATCATATTCTGATCCACCAACTCTATCAGACTCTTCTAAAAAAGTATTTACTAGAAGAAGATGTTAAGAAAGCAGAGCTTCATGGAAGCCTTTAATTTCACGGCCCAAGACTTGGATGGATTTTTTGATGATTCCAGTCGAATGTCAGATCTTTTCACTTGGATTGAAACAGAATTTGCATCCCAGGGAAAACTGGTTTGCCAATTTGTTATAAATGGAAAAAAGTTGTCAGAAAAAGAAGAGTTGGATCTAGCGCCTCAACCTATTTCAATGGCCTTAAAAATCAAAGTGTTAGTACAAAGCGAGCAAGAGTTAGTCATTGATGTCATGGAGTCTTGGATTCTAGCCTTGCCTGAGCTGGAAACATTTATCGATAACCATTTATTAAAAAACCCTGATAGGCAAAGTGCTTCTTTTATTGATGATATTTTGCAGTTGAACCATCAGCAAGAAAGCTTTGTAGAAAGTCTTATGAGCCTGAAAAGACCTCTTAAACGACTGAATGTGAATATGTCGGGGTGGGACTCATTAGAAAAGGCGTTGCATCATTATGTCCTGCAGTGTGTGAAGGCCGTCGAGTCGAAAAATTTTGTACTTCTCTTGCAAGCAGTTGAGTATGATGGATGTGAGGTTTTCAACAAGTGGAAGCATCAACTCAGTTTAGCCGTTGAAGAGGTGAAAAATTTCAAATCCGAGCCCCCTCGTGCAGTATTGGACCTCTCGAGCTTACGAAAAGTCGGAAGCGGATAACTCTTTTAAATTTAAATTCAAGCAACACGCTCAATTTTCTGATTTGTCACAGGAATTGGGGTCCGTTTGGTTCATCGAACTGGACCACAATCCGCCAGTGGATCCTGTAATACCTAAATTACGTCCTCCGCTATTAATTCTACTCAATTCTGATAATTTAGCTGATTACCAAAAAGTATTAAATGATTGGCAGCCGGATATTTTGCTTTTAGCAAATCAAAAAAGTGAGATTGATGGTTGGATAGAAAAGTTGCAAATTCAAGCTCTTACTCGATCTAAAAAAAGACAAACTCAGAAAACTCAAATGGACCGAAACCGGGAACTTGAACTTTTAGCTGGGAATCTTGAAAAACTTGTCGAGCAAAGAACTCAATGGATTGAAGCTTCCAACCGCGAACAAAGAGATTTGATTCGCAGTGATAGAAGATTTGTACAATTTTTGATTGATTTGAGTTTTCAAAATTCAAAGGAAGAATTGCTAAATTCTTTTTTGCAAGAATTTAGAAAACTAAGGTTAGCCCAGGAAATCTATTTATTGCATCAGGACTCTGATCACCTGACCCTGCAACACTTTAAAGGCCATAACTTTCAAAAAATTCAATTCAATGAAAGCTGGTGGACATCCAGAGAAATTGAAACCCTTGGAGAAAATTGCAGTCGGAAGCTTTCCTCTGTGGTGGGTCGCCCCGTAGGAAAGCTTGTGGTTTTTCCACTTCCTGCTTACTTCGAAAATCTTGCCACTGAAAACTGGGCCCTCGTCATCGAGCGCGGGTCTGCTTTAGCATTGGGTGAAGGTGATTTCTCTAATATAAAAAAGCATGTACAGGCCTTGGGATTAACTTTGGAAAAAAATCGCCTAGAAAATCACAATCGGCTTTCAGCTTTAAGATGGGAAAAAGTTTTTGATGGAGCTCTTGATCCCATTGCCATTATCACTAAAAACTTTGAAATTTTAAGACACAATAAAAATTTTAGTAAAAATGAAAACCCTATTAAAAAATGTTACTCAGTTTTAGCTGGTAGAAATGATGTTTGTCCTCAATGCCCACTGGTAAGCACAGAATTAGAATCCTATGAAATTCAAGCTTCTCATAGAACATTTCAAGTTATGAGTCATAAAATTGATGAGTCCTCTGAGTTTTTTTTACATCGTTATGTGGATATCACTGATGTTCAGGATAAGCGCGTTCAGTTTATTCAAAACGAGAAATTGAGCTCCATAGGTCAAATCGCAGAGCAAATGGCCCATGAGATTTACAACCCACTGGCAGGCATCTTAGCTCTTGTGGAAATTCTTTTAGCTGATGAAACTTTATTAGCCACAACAAAAGCCGACCTAATCGAAATTCAAAAAGCGGCCGTTCGCGCACAAAAAGTCATTGAAAACTTACAAGATTTTGTTAGCCAAGAAAATGAAGTGACTGCCATTACTTTGGAAGAAATAATTGACAAAACTTTACCGCTTTTAAAAATGAATTGGCGCTCTTATAAATTACATTTGGATTTACACACTCAAAGCAAAAAAATTCATGTGCAACCTCAATTGATCAGCCAAGTGGTTTACAACCTGATTCAAAATGCTTGTCAGTCCATGGAAAAGGGAAAGTCTTTACAGCTCAAGTCATTTCTAACTTCAGATTCAGTTGTTTTAGAAGTGATTGATCAGGGATCTGGAATTCCAGAGGCGCTTCAGGCCTCACTTTTTAAACCTTTTTTTACAACTAAAGCCACAGGTGAAGGCACTGGTCTAGGATTAAGCCTTTCTAAGCAATTTGTAGAAAGATTCGGTGGCAAACTCACTTTTAGTTCTCGAGTGGGGCAAGGCTCGACATTTAGAATGGAGATTCCATTTGGATCCTAAAATTCGTCTTCTGATCATTGATGATGAACCCTTGATTCGTCGTGCTTTTCAAAAGCTTTTTTCTGGTTCTGATTATCATGTTGTTGTGGCAGAAGATGGACTGCAGGGCCTTGAAATTTGGCAGAAACATCATTTTGATTTTGTATTTATTGATATTTTAATGCCGGGTCTTAATGGATGGGAAGTTTTAGAATCTAAATCTGAATGGGGATCCACACGTGTGCAGATGATGTCAGCCTTCACCGGAGATTTATCAGATAAAAAAGTATGGATTGAAAAAATAGATGGCTTTTTACCGAAGCCATTTGAAAATGTGATGGGAATCAAGCAGTGGGTAGAAAGTCATAAAGCATGAGAATCATTTCAGGAAAATTTAAAGGACATCATTTAGTTTCATTTAAAGCAGGGCATATTCGTCCCACCACGGACCGAGTGAAAGAAACTCTGTTTAATAAAATTATGCACGAAGCTCATTTCGATCAGGTATTAGATCTGTTTTGTGGAACAGGAAATTTAGGTCTTGAAGCTCTGTCTCGTGGGGCTGATCACGTTATTTTCGTCGATGATCATAAACAATCCATTTTAATCACAAGGCAAAATTTAGAAAAATTAAAAGTAGAGTCATCAGCCTATAAAGCCATTCAAAAAGATGTCATTTCCTATTTGAAGACTTATGAAGGTGAGCCCTTTGATTTAATATTTGCTGATCCTCCATTTACAAAAAAAATGGCTCATGACGTCATGCTTGCGGCTTCTAACAGCCAGGCTTTTGGAGAATCCACAATCTTAACAATTGAAAGTGAGCTCAAAGAACGAATGGATGATGAGTACGGTTCCGTCGTGCGCTATGACAAGCGTGAATTCGGAGATAAAATTCTATCTTTCTTTCAAAAAAAGCCGCAAATTTAATCTATGAAAAAAGCCATTTATCCTGGAAGTTTTGATCCTATCACCCTTGGACATATGGATCTGATTCAAAGAGCAGCAAGCCTTGTCTCTGAGCTCACAGTTTTAATATCTGTTTCCTCGCAAAAGCAGTCCTTATTTACACCCGAAGAACGAGTCACTTTAATCAAAAAAAGTTTGCCGAAGACGATGAATTTACAAGTTCATTTTCATCAAGGACTGACCACTGATTTTATGAAATCTCATAACATTCAAGTACTTGTTCGAGGTCTCAGACAAGTTGAAGATTTTGAGTACGAAAAATCCATGGCTCAGTATAATTCCACACTGCTTGATAGCGCTGAAACTTTACTTCTGTATGCAAACCCCAGTCTTTCGTTCATATCATCCAGAGGGGTCAAAGAAGTGGCCAGACATGCAAAATCAGCTGATGAATTAAAGGCTTTTGTTTCTGAACCTGTGGCTATGGCCCTTCTTAATAAAATGAAAGAGACAAAATAAATGAGACTTTCAAAACGTGCCAGTCATTTAAAAGCATCACCCACATTGAAATTGGCTGCTAGGGCCAAAGAACTCTTGGCCCAGGGCCATGATGTTATTTCCCTGACAGTTGGAGAACCCGATTGGCCCACCTATCCCGCAGCCAGTCTTGCTGGCCACGAGGCCATTGATAAAAACATCACAAAATACACTCCTGCCAACGGAACTTTAAGCTTACGAAAAGTGATTGCAAAAAAAGTCCAAGAAGATTTGGCCATTCAGTATGAACCCCAAGACATTGTTGTGGGACCTGGAACAAAATTTATAATTTTTTCGGCCCTTCAGGTTCTATGTAGTCCTGGTGATGAAGTGATCATTCAAACTCCTTATTGGGTCAGTTATCCTACTATGATCGAATTGGCTGATGCTGTTCCCGTGGTTTTAAAAACCACAGCTCAGGATCAATTTAAACTTCAAGCTGCTGATTTTGAAAAATCTATTACGGCTAAAACTAAAGCATTTTTATTTTGCTCGCCTTGTAATCCGACGGGTTTGCATTACACAAAAGAAGAACTGATGGCCTTCGTAGAGGTTCTTAGAAGGCATCCACAAATTTTTGTTTTATCAGATGATATTTATAATCGCCTCCTTTTCACAGGGGAAAAAGTAGCGCCCCATCTTTTGCACTTAGCCCCTGATTTAAAAGACCGAGTGATTTCATTTAATGGTGGTTCAAAGGCTTATTCCATGACTGGTTGGCGCATTGGTTGGGCGACAGGACCTAAAGATGTTATTCAAGCCATTGGTGATTATCAAAGTCAGTCAACGGGTGCTCCCAGTAGTATTGCTCAGCACGCTTTGGAAGCCGCCATTGAAAAATGTGAATCTGATATTGAAATGACCATCAAACTTCTGATAGCGCGAAAAAATACAGCTCTTACTTCTTTACAGGAAATTCCGAATTTGGTTGTGACTCCGCCAACGGGGGCATTTTACCTTTGGGTGGATGTCAGTTATTATTTAGGCAAAAAGTTTAAAGACCAGGCTATGGAAGACGACAGGCAAATATCACAAATTTTATTGGAAAAATACTTTGTGGGAACAGTGCCCGGTTTTGAATCGGGTATGAATGGTTTTTTAAGACTGAGCTTTGCAGTGGATGAAGCTAAAATCCAAATCGCCTGTCAAAGAATGAAAACTTTTTTCAAAGAATTGAATTAGTTACGTCGCCACTGATGAAAGCTTTTTAAAAACTCGAGGACCTTTTTTGGGGCATGGGCTTTTTTCCAGTTTCCTGCAGCAAATTTGTTAGCTTCAGATAATGTGGGGTAAATATGAATGGTCCCCAATATTTTATTGAGGCCTAAATTGTACTTCATCGCAGTGACGTACTCAGAAATGATGTCTCCTGCATGATGCCCAACAATAGTTACACCTAAAATTTTATCAGATCCTGGCTTGGTTAAAACTTTAACAAAGCCGTGAGCTTCACTATCTGCTATGGCTCGGTCTAAATCATCGATTCCATATTTGGTCACTTCATAGCTTATATTTTTTTCTTTGGCTTCAAGTTCATTGAGTCCCACTCGAGCCACTTCTGGATCCGTAAAGGTACACCAAGGAATAACTCTGTAATCCACAGCAAATTTTTTAAAGGGACTAAACAATGCGTTCACAGCGACATACCAGGCTTGATGACTGGCTGTGTGGGTAAACTGGTAGGGACCTGTCACATCACCACAGGTGTAAATATTAGGATAATTGGTGGTTCTTAAAAATTCATCCGCCACAACTGTTCCCTGTTTAGAAATTTCAATTCCCAGTTTTTCTAAGCCGAAGCCTGTGATGTTTGCTTTTCGTCCCAAGGCCACAATAATCTGATCAAATGGAATGTCTTTTTCTAAACCTTGGCTTTCAGTGACTAGGGATTTGTCAGAACTTTTGATTTTTAAAGCCCTGTGCCCCGTTAATACGTGAACTCCTTCAGCGACAAAACGCTTTTGAACGTCAACAGACACATCTGGATCTTCTTTCGATAAAAGTCTGTCGTTCATTTCAACTAAATAAACTTCAGAACCCAGTCTTGCAAATGACTGAGCCAATTCACACCCGATAGGACCTCCACCAAGGACGACTAATTTTTTAGGTAATTCTTTGAGCTGCCAAATATTATCACTTGTTAAAAAAGAAACTTCATTCAGTCCTGGAATTTTAGGAATCAAGGGACCAGCACCTGTGGCAATCACGATATTTTTTGTGGTTAGTACTTTACCGTTCACTTCCACTTCATAGGGACTTTGAATCATGGCTGTGCCTTTGATGCAGTCAACTCCAAGGCTTTGGTATCTTTCAACTGAATCATGGGGTTCGATATCTTGGATGACTTTTTGAATTCGTTCCATAATTTTGGGAAAATTAACTTGAGCTTCGACAGGGTCCAATCCAAATTCATCAGCACGCTTGATGTAGCTATGAATTTTCGCTGATTTAATCAAAGCTTTGCTAGGCACACAACCCGTATTAAGACAGTCTCCGCCCATTTTGTGTTTTTCAATCAAGGCCACTTTTGCTTTAACAGCAGCTGCAATGTAGGCCGATACCAAACCCGCCGAGCCAGCACCGATGACAATCATATTGTAATCGAATTTTTTTGGCTTTTGATAGCGACTTAAGAATTTTCTATTTTTTAAATAGCGGATTAATGATTGAGATAAAAGTGGTAATAAGCCCATCATAAAAAAAGAAGCCAGCAATGTGGGGGAAAGAATACCTTTTAAGGAATCAATCTTTGCTATTTCTGTTCCTGCATTCACGTAAACAAGAGTTCCAGGAATCATTCCGATTTGGCTGATAAAAAAGAATGTGGAAACTTTGATGGATGTCAGACCCATGACTAGATTAATCAGAAAGAAGGGAAAAATCGGCACAAGCCTTAGGGTTAATAAATAAAAAGATCCTTCTTTTTTTATGCCTTCGTTGATGGAAGCTAATTTTTCACTGAATTTGTTTTGAATGAGATCTTTAAATAAAAACCGCGAGCCCAGGAATGCCAAAGTGGCTCCTAATGTGCTTGCAAAAGAAACAATTAGAAAGCCCCAGCCTAAACCAAAAAGGGCTCCACCGGCCAACGTTAAAATTGTGGCTCCGGGTAGGGATAATGCTGTGGATAAAACATAAACCACAAAAAAAGCACCGATCATTTGCACAGGATTTTCTATCAAGTAAGTTTGCAAGAGCTGCTGATGACTCTTAAAACTATCTAAAGTTAAGTATTCCCCGATTCCATAATATCGAGCGGCAACAAAAAGGGCCATGATGACTAACAGAATGGTAATTTTTGTGGTTTTACTTGATTTCATTCCACTACAATACAGCTTCATTGGACTTTGTCCAGATAGGTTTTTGTTTGAAAAAGAAACTTGTGTTAATTGGTGGCGGACATTCTCATATACAAGTTTTAAAAGCATTTGGACAAATAAAGTCTGACGAATTTCAAGTGACCTTAATTTCAGATGTGGCCTTGGCTTCTTATTCTGGAATGCTTCCTGGTTTTATGGCGGGAGTTTACGAAAAATCTGAACTTCACTTTGATCTTAAAAAAATATGTGATCGCTACGGCTTTGAGTTTATCGAATCAAAAGTGATCAAAATTTCACAGAAATTGAATCAGGTTTGGTTAGCTAATAATCAAATTCTTTCATTTGATGTGGCGTCGATTGATATTGGTATTGAGCCACAAAAAATTAACACTCAACATCAACAGATCATAGAGCTTAAGCCCATATCCAAATTAATCGACAAATGGGAAAAAATTTTAAACACAGAAGTCACAAAAATTTCTATTATCGGTGGTGGTGCGGCTGCCTTTGAGGTGGCCATTGCTTGCCAGCAAAAAATGCAGTGTCAGGTACAAATTTTAACCAGTCCTAATGGGCTTTTAAAAAGCATGAATTCAAAGACTCAAAGATTGGCAAACCAGCGTCTTAAAAAATTGAGGATTCAAGTTCGCTCAGAATCTGTGATTTCAGAAATTCCCTTGATAAAAGAAAATGAAGTATACTTGGTCGCCACTTCTGCTCGTGCTCCTGATTTATTTAAAAATTCTGATTTACCTACGACTCAGGATGGATTTGTAAAAGTAGAAGACACATTATTAGTTGAAGGTTGTGAAAATATTTATGCGACCGGAGACTGTTGTCAGATAAAAGGCTACAAATTGCCTAAAGCAGGTGTTTTTGCAGTTAGGCAGGGGCCTGTTTTGATTCATAACTTACTGAGTACAAAGCAAAGAAGTTATAAGCCACAGCAGATTTTTTTGAGTTTATTAGTGTCAGGAAATAAAAGAGCCATTTTGAGTTATGGCTCTTTGTCCTTTGAGGGAAGACTTTTTTGGTATTTGAAAAATTGGATTGATCGAAGTTTTATAAGGAAGTTCAGTTAAAAAACTTCCTACATCACACATTTGTATTTTAAGTTTACGCTTCGTCCAACAGGAATGCGTGGGTTAAAAGTAATACTTGCACCATTCACAGTTGATGACAAATTGGGAACTTCAGGAGTCACTGTCACGGTCACGGGTCCCACGGGGACACACTCTAAAGCCTGATTAGAAATAGAAGATTCAATGGTGCTGGCAAATAAGTTAAGACTAGTTGAATAGTTGGTATCACAAATACTACCAAGGCCACCAGCCGTCATATCTGACATTTGTTTATACTTCACGCCGTAGTGACTTTTTGCTCCGCCTGCATCTTGAGATTGCAAACATGCAGAATCACCAGGCTTAACGATAATGGCATTAAAAGTAAATCTTTTCTGATTGCCAAAAATTTCTTTTACATAATTCAAAAGTGTGACGGGCTCATCTTCATTTTCAAGAGCTTTGTATTCACCTGTATAGTACTGAGCCGCTGCATCTCCGCCTACGCTTCTGACATCCTCATCTGAAATAAGAATCATGGCTAAAGCTGCATCAGCACGGTGACATTTCGAATGATTGGGAAATCTGACATCACCGTTATAAATATGCCAGTAAGCAGCCTTTGTTCCACGCTCGTCATCAGTGCCTGCCCATCCAGCGCCAATGTTATTTATTGTAGCTGTAATGATAGAGGCCACTTGCGGATTAGGTTTAAGAACCCAATTGGGAACACCAGTGGCAGGAGTGTAACCACTCCACACCATGGATAGGCCCCAGCTGGGATTATTATTGATAGGTAATGCACGGGTCACGGTCACACACATTTGCCAGTCGATATTGGAAGTTTGCAATTGAGAAGTAAAGTCAGAAAGCCTGGCTGCCAATTTTTGATTATCTGCTAACATGGAATTGGAATCATCAATAATGAGCAGCAGATCTAATTTGCTATTCGGAGTTTGTGCTACAAAATTCATGTTCACATCTCGGGTGGCCTGAGGAGCGGGTGGAGTTGTGGGTCCTGTGGGACTTTGTGTTGCAGGTTCTGTTTTTGAAGTTGCAAATTTTACGGGGCCACAGTTATTAAAAAACAATATAAGAATAGGAACAAATAAGCCTATCAGTATGAACTTCATGCCGGTCTCCTTCATGCAACTTAAATCTTATCATGTTTTATCTAAAGTATAAAAATAATTGAAAAAATCCAGCTAGCCTTTAGGCAAGAGTTTCCAGGTCCTAGCCTTGTGGACTTATGTAATGATTTTTACACTATTAAGACGAGGTTAAAATTATGAGTATTTGGATAATCTTACAGATGAGCTTCAATTTTGTTATATTTGCGGGAATCATTTTTGTTCTCATCCAAAGAAAACAAAGTCAAAAAGAAGACCATCGATTTAGTAAGGGCTTACAGCTTTTACAAAGTAAAATTGCTATTTTAGAGGATCTCTCTGATCAGACGGATAGCCAGGTTAAAACTTTAACGAAGCTTCTAGAAGATAAATATAAAGAAATGCAAAATCTATTAATCGAGACAGATCAACAGATTCAAAGAATGGAAGAAGTGGCTGAAAATACTTGGAAGCAAATCCAATCGGTAGGGGCTCAGCCACAAAATCAAGATACTCAGAATTTAAATAAATATGTGAAGGCTGCGCAAATGGCTCACTCGGGCGCAAATCTTGAAGAAATTCTAGGACAAATTGATTTAACTCGTGGAGAAGTGGAACTGATCACAGCTATGAATAAAGATCAGCTGGTTTTTAGCCAAAATAGTTTGCCAGCATGGATCGATCCGACTCAGGCAGCTGTTCCAAAAAGTTCTAGTGTGGGAGCTGATTTCATTAAAGCATTGAAAACTCAGCAGTCACAAATGCCAACACCTCAGCAGGCTCCGCCTCAGTCCACCAGGCCAGCGGCCACATTCCCTGAAACATCAATGATTCAACAAAATGGTAAAACACTTAACATTAGGCCCATGTCTTTTAAAAAGATTGAGGCTTAGCGATTACTTTCGCGAACAAAAAGAGTGAAGAAAAATTTCACAACATAATCCACGTTGATGGGAATATTTTTGTAAATCCAATGAACTTCGCCGAAGGCACCGTAACGAGCTTCTAAGTGGTACTCTTCACCAATCACTTTTTCTTTGAAGGAATCAGCAGATTCCAAAGTGGCGGGCACGTAAGATGAGGGAACAAAATTCATTTTTAAAGTAATCAGGCCAGCTGCTTTTAGAGACACCACAAGCTTAAAGCCATTTCTGAAAAGCATGAAATCAGAATGGGTTTTTGCTATTCCGTAAAGACGCACAAGTCCTGGGACCTCGCCCTTTAATTCATTGAAGGCCGTCATGACATCTTGAAATTCATTTTTTAACTTGATGATATACATCACTGATTCGTGAAGGAGTATTTCTTCATGAGTCAATTGGTGGGCTGATTCCACCATGCCTTCATTTTCGATGAGGTTTTCAGATTGTACTAAATCTTGGATCCAAGAGATCTTTTCCATACTATCAGTTTTGGAAGCTGAGCAGTTGAAGTCAAGTCAAAAACCTAGACTCGTACGAATCTGAAATAAGAAGTTGGGATCTTTACGAAATTCCTTCTGTAATGGTTGGTGAAGGCCCACAACCCATTGAATGGGAAGAATATAACCCACTGTGGTATCTACTTTAAGATCGGCACCCACGCTGGAAAAGCTTTTATTTCGGTCAACCGAGATATCCATGTTCTGTTGCTCTTGAAAAGCAAAACCATCCAAGTTCAAAGTGTCATAGGCCACGGCTGCGTGAACTCTTTTAATAAAAAGTGGAAAAGTATCATTTCTGGCCTGATGGGAAGCAATTGGGAAGCGGTATTCAATATTAGAATTCAGTAGATTTCTTCCAATAAATTGACCTTCAAAATAACCTCGAATTAAAAAATTCGAAGTCAGTTCATTTACAAAGAAAGTTGAAGCGTCACCCAAAATGCTAGGAATTCTGTTATCCGTGATTAAAGCTTTAGCATCGATTGAAATCACATGATGTTCAGGCAAATTCCATCCGCTTAGGTAGGTGGCTCCTCGCAGTCGAAATTGATTGTAACTTTCTAAATTGGAAGAAGATAAAAAATGCGTCGCTGAGACCTGGGCCGTGTAACCTTTTTCAGGAGAGATCATCCATATCGTTTGTTCTGCGTTCGAATAAGCCATGGAAACTTGAGCGCCGGATCTTTCATAGGACCGAAGGCGATCTTCGTATTTTGCGTACAGCAGGGCCAGCTGGCTTGACCAGTAAAGATTGAGTGATGAAGTATCTGGTGCTAATGCAATGGCGTGGGTTTGGTTGGAATAAGTTTCATCGGATCCGGCAAAGCTTCTGATGTAGCGGTTTGAAAGAAGTTGAATAGGCCAGCGCTGAGTCATATTTAAATAATTCATGCTATAGGAAAGTTCCTGAATTCCAGAGTCGTAAAGAATTTGTGCATTATAAGTATGCTGAAGGCTTGGATCTTGACCTGAAGTTGAGACTGAAAACAGAGCACCATTTTCTGCAGAAGAACCTGAAACAAAAGGAATCCAATAATGAGGCCAAAGTTTATAGCTTCTTTCTGTTTCTTGAATATCATTGGAATTGATAGTGGTAAGATCTGTTGGTTTTTTGTATTTATCATACATAGGGCCAATTTTTGGAATTTCACGGCGTTCTTCCGGCTGCCACTGATAAAGTTTTGAGCCTTCACGGGTTAATACAGTTGCATAAATGGTGTTCGTTTGACTGATATCGTAATCTAAAATTTGCGTTTTTGTGTGTGATAAAATTTTCGGTGGACTCGCTAAGAAGTCGTTGGAAGAGTAGAGATTAAAAGTTCCATTATGATCTGATAAAAAATAAAGAGTTTTATTTTTATAGATGGGTCTGCGCATTCTTTTTCCAAATTGAGGCAGAGTTTGAGTTTTTTGACTGGTCAGATCGTAGATTTTAAGTTTTTCCTGATTTTTTTCAAGAACCGAGAAAAGAATGCGATTGTTATCCAGGTACAGGGGTGACGCAATTCTTTCATCAAACCCGGTTTCAAAATGTTTTTGTACTGATTGAGATTCTATCTCAATAGTCTTTAAATGAGTCCGTCCACCTTCGAGTCCAACGAAAACAATTTGTGTTTCCGTTGGGTTGACTCGGGCCTCACGGCCTCTGAGCTTGCGGGTCAATCTTTTTGTTTTTTTTGTGTTGATATCATAAATAAAAAGATCAGAATAATTTTCTGTCGAGCTGGCTGGCATAATCGCATTTAAAAGCACTTTATCTGAACTAGGAAAAAAGCGAGCTTCTCGGACGAAGCGACTTTCAAAACCCATAAAAGATTCTGCTGTGCTAAGATCAGAAACTTGAAGCCTTGAGTTAGGTGTTTTGTCATTGGAAACCCAGGCTATGTATTTTTCGTTGGAACTTAAACTTGGAGAGCGAACGGACAGATCACGGGTGGGATAAAGTTGGACTTCGTCGAATTTTTTTTGTTTCAGAGTTTGAACTTGCTGGTTGGCTTTTTCTTTCCAGCTTTCAAGGGCTTCCATGTACAGACCCTTGTAAGATTTTTGAATTACATTTTTTGTGACTGGATCTAAAAAGTAGGGAACCTTTTTTCCGTGTTGCTCGACAATTTTTTGTGTATTTTCTGTTCCATAAGTTTCAACCAAATGTCCCATGGCGAGTGAACCGAATAAGTAAGGTCTTGATCCCCAGGGCCAAGTTGTTAGTGATTCGTTTGCCATGGAAACGTCTTCTAATTGAAGATCTTTTTCATCTATCCAACTACGAAGACTGGCTTCTTGGTAAACAGAGCGAAGTCGTCCGGCTTGACCCACAGCTGTCTCGGCCCAAACGGATAGTCCTTCTTTCCACCAACTGGGAAGTAAAAGATTAGGAGCAACAATGGTTCCAAAAACAGAGCGAAGGGGTTTCATCACCCCGCCCGCCGGCTCAAAGGAAATAACGTGAGCTAATTCGTGAGTGGAGAGTTCAAGGGACCACTCACCGATGTCAGCCAGTGAATCGTTGAGGTCAGGAAGAACAGGAAACAGCATACTATAGGGATAGGGAACGCGTGTCGCAAAACCATTGGCCAGATCGGTTCCATCATTAATGACAAATGGGATTCTTTCTTGAGGTTTTGATAAAAAAATTGAATTCAGAAATCCGTAGCCCTTTTCCAGCTGCTTAGCATAATGATAAGCCAGGTCTTGCTGCTCGGCATAATAGTAGATTTCGAAGTGGGGAGTCTTGATAGTCTTGATTTCTACGCTGTTAGGAAGAGGACTTGCCCATGTTAAGTAGGAAAAAAAAAGAATCCAAATGTTCGACATGTATTGCATGATGGACCGAAAGCGTGGCAACATCAAACGGGTAAATTGAAAAAGTTCATAATCAGCAACAAGGAGTCATCATGTTACGCAGTTTATTTATCGTCGGTCTTGCTTCACTTTTAATCGTAGGTTGTAAGGGCCGTGACAAAACAACGTCAGACGACTCAGTCAACGCGATGGGTGGTGACATGGGTGCCAACGTTGAATCAACACCAATGAATTTCAACACTGAAGGTTCTGACAGCGGTTCCATCGCTGGTCTTTCCACTGTATTTTTTGAATATGACAAGTCTTCGCTCTCAGCTGAAGCTCGTGAAGTTTTAAAAGCCAACGCCGAATGGATGAAAAAAAATGCTGGTGTTAAAATTCAAATTGAAGGTCATACAGATGACCGTGGAAGTATTGAATACAATTTAGCTCTTGGTGAAAGACGTGCCAACTCTGTGCGATCTTATTTGTCGACTCTTGGTATTCCTGGCAGCCGTATCAATGTGATTTCTTACGGTGAAGAAAAACCACTTGTACAAGGTGAAAGTGATTCGGCTTGGGCGCGTAATCGTCGAGCTAATTTTGTTCCCGTTCAGTAATTTTAAGAAAGGTTTCTCGTGAGATTCTTCAAGTCCCTTTTTGTTCTCTTTTTTTTGGGAATTCTAATGGGATGTCAAACGGGACCCATGCCCCTCGATGAATACTCTTTTGCACGGGCTGCTATCGAAGCAGCTCGTGATGTTCAAGCGCCAAGACATTCACCTGGTTTTTGGCACCAAGCTGAAGAAGCTTACCGCAAAGCTCGCTTACTTTATAAAGACAAACGTTGGGATGAAGCTCGCACTGAGTTTATAAAAGCTCGAGTCGCAGCAGAAAAAGCAGAAAATGCAGCAAGACTGGTTCGTCAACGAACAGGAGATGTTTTATGAAGTTAGGTCTATTAGTACTATTTTTGGCTTTAACAGGATGTTTGCAAACTCGCTCGGATGTGCGCGCGGGTGAACAGGGTAAAGTTCTTCAGCAACAGGTTTCCACATTACAGAAAACCAATGCCGATGTGTCCAATCGCTTCGAAGAGGCCATTGAACAAATGCGCTATCTTAATGGACGAGTGGAAGTCTTAGAAAATCAAGTCAGCCAACTGAAGCAAGAATCTGAAAGCTACCGCAAGCAAAATGCAGAACTCAGCCAATCACAGTCACAAAAAATTTCATTGTTCCAAGAAACTTTGGCAAAAATGGAATCTGATCAGGAAAAATTGCTAGCAGAATTAGCTGCTGTTAAATCAGCTTTGCAAGCCGAGCCTGCAAAACCTGCCGCTCTTAATAATCCGAAAGTGAAAAACACTTTCGAACTTGGAGAAATTTTATTTTCTAAAAAAGAATATCGCCAAGCTATTTTAGAATATCAAAAGTACCGAGAAAAATTTCCTAAAGGCAAAAGTGTGACTCTTGCCACGTATAAAATGGGCTTGTCATTTCAAGAGCTCGGTTTAAAAGATGATGCAAAAGCTTTCTTCGAAGAGGTCATTGCAAAGTCTCCTAAATCAGAAGAAGCCAAAAAATCGAAAGCTCGTCTGCAGAAGCTCAAGTGATTCAAAAAGTCTTAGCCGTTGAAACTAGTTGTGATGATACATCTGTTGCTATCGTAGATCGATCTGCAAAAGTGATCATTCAAGTTTCACTGACGAAAGATCTTGATCATGCTATTTTTGGTGGAATAGTTCCTGAAATCGCATCAAGAAATCATACATTTGCTTTGCTTCCATTGATTGATGAAGCATTAAAAAAATCTCAATTGAGTTGGGATGACATTGATGGCTTGGCTGTGACCAATCGTCCCGGCTTGATTGGGGCGCTGATCGTGGGTTTGGTGACGGTGAAATCTCTAGCTTTAGCAAAAAATAAACCCATGATCGGTGTGAATCATCTTGAGGGTCATTTGCTGGCTCCTTTTTTGTGTGATGATCAATATCAGCCCAGTTTTAACTTTGGAACTCCCTATGTGGCGCTGGCCATAAGCGGAGGTCATACTTCACTTTATTATGTTCAAGGGTTAGGAAATTATAAAATTCTGGGTACAACTTTAGATGATGCGGCCGGTGAAGCTTTTGATAAATTTGGTAAAATGCTGGGACTTGGATTTCCAGGGGGCGTCCAAGTGGATCAATTCGCCCAATCCGGTGATCCCAAAAAGTTCATTTTACCTAGAAGTATGATCCACGATGATACGCTCAATATGAGTTTTTCAGGTCTGAAGTCAGCCGCTCATCGATTGATTCAAGAGCTAGGTGTTGATGAAGTCCAAAAAAATAAATCAAATCTTTGCGCTTCTTTTCAAGAAGCTGTTGTGGATGTTTTACTTTCTAAATTAGAAAAAGCAGCCTTTCTTTATCAAGTTCAAAATGTGGTGATCACCGGTGGAGTCAGTGCCAATTCCAGACTGCGAACCAGGGCTGAACAATTAGCCAAAAGTAAAAAATGGAAATTAGCCATTCCACCTTTAAGATACTGCACAGACAACGCGGCCATGATTGGCTTAGTGGGTTTGTTAAGGCTTGCCAACGGGGAATCTCACCAATCTGATTTAGGTCCCAGCCCTAAAAGTTGGCCGCAGGATTTTGAATCACCATGAGCGAATCTTACAAGCGATTAATGGAAATTTTGGATATTGAAAAAAATGGACCTAAAAAATCCTTGGGTCAGAATTTTTTAATTAGTGATACTATCATAGATCGCATTATCCAAAAAGCTTGGTCCTTTAAGACTCATAAAATGATTGAAATTGGTCCTGGTCCGGGTTCACTGACATTTTTTTTAAAACAACAAAATATTGATTTAACGCTTATTGAATTAGATAAAAATTGGGCCGAGCACTGGAGACAGCAAGGAATGCAGGTCATCGAAGAAGATGCTTTGCGCTTGGATTGGTCTAAGCTTTCAGGTCCTGATACATTATTAGTCAGTAATTTGCCTTATCAAATTTCTTCTTCCATCGTGATTGATCGCTGTTTGGACGAGAATTTATTAATGGGTATGGTTCTGATGTTTCAAAAAGAAGTGGCACAAAAAATTCGTGGTATTCCTGATTCTGATCATTTTGGTTTTTTAAGTGTAATAGCGCAAAGTTTTTGGACCATAGAAACAGTCACTGATGCAGGTCCCAAAGATTTTTGGCCAGCTCCTAAGGTGGCTTCACGGGTTTTGTGTTTCACCCCTAGGTCCCAGGATTTAAGGCCTTATAAGCCCAAAGCTTACCTAAAATTTGTTAAACAGGCTTTTCATCAGCGCCGAAAAACTCTACGCTCGAATTGGGAAAGCTATCTGAATCAAATCAAACCTGATGGTTGGAAAAGCTCTTTGGATTTGATTCTCACGTGGGGATTTACTGAAAAACTTCGTGCCGAAGAGTTGTCATCCGAACAATTTCAAAAAATCTGGAAAGCTTTGCAGTGATTGACCCTCGACCGGCCTATGCGGTAGCTTGGGCCTATGACGGGTGGCGAATTACTCATTCATGACAACAGAGAAGCTAGATTTCATTATGAAATTTTGGAAACCCTTGAAGCGGGTGTGGCTTTAACTGGTAGTGAAGTTAAAAGTTTGCGTGCAAAAAATGTAAGACTCAAAGATTCCTTTGTTTCCTTTGTCAAAGATGAAGCTTTTCTTCAAAATGCCCATATCTCACCCTATAAATTTGGTAGTTATTCGAATCATGCTCCCGAGAGATTAAGAAAATTACTTCTACATCGAAATGAAATTGATCGACTGTACGGCGCAGTTCGTGAAAAGGGACTGACCTGTGTTCCACTAAAAATTTATTTTAAAAATGGTCGAGTGAAGATATTAATTGGCGTGGCCAAGGGTAAAAAGCTTCATGACAAGCGTGAATCCATCAAGAAGCGCGACGCTGACTTGGCTCTACGTCAGTCACTAAGGAAGTCACGCTAATTTCCTCTAATCCAAGTCTGCGACGTTTTTCGTTTAAAAGCTGAGCCCAAATGTGGATGGTTTCTTTTTCTTTAGAATCAAGTCGCATTCTTGATAGTAGCTCGACTTCATTTTCAGTTGTGGATTTAAGAGTGCTAAGCAAATAATCGTAGGTCAGTCTCAAATTTCTGAAATCATGGGAATCTGAAAGCCTGTAAGGCGTTGTTTGCCAGTGGCCTTGAATCACTTCTTTCATATGTTTTTCCATTTCAACTAATGGATTGATGAGGTGAGAAGTCATCCGCATGGAAATTTTGTAAACAGAAAATCCAATGGCAACAAATGAAATGGCAAGAGCCATCATCACCCAGTTGGCCTCTCGCTCGATATGCCTGACAAATTGTGGATGGGTTTCAAATGCAAGAGACTTAAAAAGATTTAAATTTTCAAAAGTAAAATAAAATGCACAAAAAGAAAATAGAAGTGTGGATAATAAAGCAGCTGATGTTAATAAAAACACAAATCTTCTTTGAAAAACCTGATGAAGTGAATCATACTTCTTAGATGGAGTGATTGGCCTTTTGCGAGGCTGTGAGCTTAAAAAGAACATGTTATTGTATCGACATTTAATAGCTAATCCTCAAGTCGAGAGGGGATATCGTGAAACTCATTTTATCTATTTATCTAGTCCTTTTGGTTGGTTGTGCATCCTCAACTACAGAAAACTCTGCAGTGGATAGGCCTTTGGTCGAGTCCGACTATCTGTTAAAACAAGACCGTGAAGAATTTGATCAATTACGCTCGGACGTTCCAGAAGATATCAAATTAGAAAATGACGAAAAAGCTTATATGGATCGATTGTTCACAGATCCATTAAAAAAACCTTCAGTCATCAAAGAACGGTTCAACCGCTTTTTATCGCAGAAAAGGGATAAATTTCAGAAAGATCAAAAATTGAAACGTGAAAATTTTGTGAAAAATGAACGAAAACAGCGAGAAGAATTTGTTCGTGAACTTGCTAAGGAAAGAGAAAATTTTAAGCAGCAAAAGGTCGACAAACAAAAAACAAAAGAATTTTTTGATGAATTGGATTTAAAAAGAAAAGATTTTTTTTCTGAGCAAAAAGAAAAAAGAGAATTGTTTGAAGCTCAAATTCGGGATGATCGAAATAACTTTTCAGATTATAGTAAAGAAAAACAAAGTGAATTTAATAATCGCTTAAAAATCTTCACTGATCAGCAAAAATCTATTAATAAGCAATGAATTCAAAAAAGTTCATCGAAAGTTTAATTTATTTTCTTAAACTGGGTTCAACTGGTTTTGGTGGGCCAGTCGCATTGGCGGCCATCATGCAATCAGAATTGGTAGAAAAAAGAAAATGGATTTCTGTTCAAGAATTTCAACAGGCCTTTCCACTGATTAAAGCGATGCCTGGTCCATTGGCTTTTCAAACGGCTGTCTATCTTGCTTATCGCTACAATGGTTTCTTAACGGCGCTTGCTTCGGGAATAGGTTTGGTGTTACCCGCTGCTATCATGATGGTGGTTCTTGCGATTTATGCTCCTGAGATGGCCAGCAATCAAGCTGTGCAGTCAACACTTGTAGGATTTCAAGGTGGAGCCTTGGCTTTGATTGCATTGGCCTGTTACCAGTTAGCGAAACCCTATGAAAAGCAAAAAATGTTTTGGATATTTGTAGTGCTCACGATTGTTCTTACGGTTTTTAAAATCCCAGAGCCACTTCTTATTGTATTTTTTGGTGCAGTCGCAGTTTTCTTGCCAAGATTCAAGTCTCATTTGAAATTAAGATCAGTGCCATTATTAGAACTTACTTTCATTGGATTAGTAGCGGGCTCTTTTGTTTTCGGAACAGGACTTGCAGCCTTGCCATGGTTAGAGAAAAAATTTGTTTATGATCATCAGTGGATTTCTCATGCTGAATTTTTGCAAGCTGTTGCCTTTGGGCAAATGACTCCGGGTCCCGTTCTAGTCACCGTCACTTATCTTGGCTATAAAATTTCTGGTCTTTTGGGTGGTGTCGTTGCCACGGTTGCTATTTTTTTGCCAGGTCTAATTCATATGACGACATGGTTTCCAAGGGCTGTGCAGTCTTTGTCTAAAAAGCCATGGATTCAGCTTTTTACTTTTGGTGCTATCTCGGCCGTTGTGGGAACTTTATTTGTTATTGTTTTAAAGCTTCTTCCTGAAATTCCTACTTTTGGTATTGTTATTTTTCTTATCGCACTCCTAGTGACCTTCCTTTTTAAAAAATTTCCTGCATGGCTGCTTATTTTATGCAGTGGAGGCCTGGGCTATTTGACTTCTATTTTCCAGGCCAGTTAGCATAAGATATGAAAGTAATTTTGAAGTGGTCTGTTTCAATTTTTATTCTTTTATTTTTTTCCGCTGGTGGCTTTTATTTGCTCGATCAGAATCAATTTTTTATTGTTTCTCAAGTTCAGATTTTTATCGAAAAAGATGAGTATCAAGATTTCAAAGCCCAGGATGATGTTTTAAAAATTCATAAAAGTTTCGAAAGTCTAAAGGGTCAAACTATTTATGAATTAGATTTAAAATTTCTTAAGTCCACTTTAGATCAAGAATTGTGGATTAAAAGTTTCAGAATCCATAGAAAGTGGCCCTCCACATTGCAAGTTTATCTTCAGCCCGAATTGATTTATTTTTCAATACTGAATGCCAATGGTGAACTAAGACCTGTTATTGAGAATGGAAAAATGTTAGCTGCTAAAAGAGTGAATTATTCTGCAGATGTTCCACTTGTTAGGCAAAGTGAATTTATTGCTGATGAGTCTTTGCGGTTAAAATTAGTTCAATTATTAAAAGATATTCCAGTGCGGGGTGAATTTTCCAGACAACTTATTTCAGAAATTCAATTTGATGAAACATCTGGATTCACACTTGTGTTAAGCCGAGATAATTTAAAAGTTCATCTTGGTGAAAAACAAATCCGCAGTAAAAGTTTGCAAGTGAAACAAGTGATGCAATATCTTGATTCTAAAAAAATTCAGGCTCGCGTCATCGACGCCAATCTGTCTCAGAAAGTTCTTGTCAGGTTGCGTAAGGATCCCTAAGCTAAAGTCGGGTGGACTCAAGACGGGGCCACCTTCAACTTTTGATCAAGGCTTAGGGATGAGTACATTGAAAGTAAAACCTGTTCTTGTAGCAGGTCTCGACATTGGATCTACGAAAGTTTCTCTCGCCATAGCAGCTGTGCGAGCCGATGGTCATATGGAAATCATAGGTCTCGGAACTGCTCCCAACATGGGGCTTAAACACGGAATTATTGTTAATATCGAAGCCACCACTGAAGCTATTCTAAAAGCAAAAGAAGAAGCAGAATTGATGGCAGGTTATTCAGCTCCTTCCGTTTGGGTGGGAGTTTCTGGTGGTCATATCAAATCTTTTGATTCAAAAGGTATGGTCGCAATAAAGGAAAAAGAAGTTCAAAATTCTGATATCCAGCGGGTTATAGAAGCGGCTCAAGCTGTTTCTGTTCCGTCAGATAGAAAAGTTCTGCATGTTTTGCCGCGTGAATATAAAGTGGATGAAAACGATGGAATCATTGATCCCATTGGCATGACCGGAGTTCGTTTAGAAGCCAATGTTCATATTGTGACTGGCGGGCAGTCAGCACTGACTAATATTATTAAGTGTGTAGAAAAAGCCCAGCTCAAAGTGGCAGGACTTGTACTTGAAACATTAGCAGCATCACAGGTTGTACTTTCTGAAGATGAAAAAAATCTTGGCTGTTGTTTAGTTGATATGGGTGGCGGTGCCATTCAATTACTTTATTTCGTAAATGGCAGTGTGGCTCACAGCTCAATGATTTCAGTGGGCGGACAGCACTTTACCCATGATGTGGCGGTTGGTTTAAGGACACCACAAATGGCAGCTGAAGAATTAAAAAAACGATCAGGCTCTTCGCTTCCAAGTTTAGTTGAAGAACATGATACGGTTGAAGTGGAAGGTGTGGGCGGACGAAAATCTCGCACACTACCGCGAAGGGATTTGGCCACAATTTTAGAAGCTCGTGCTGAAGAAACTCTGCAGCTGATTGCACACAACATACAAAACAGTGGGTTTTCACCCTTACTGGGTTCAGGAATCATTTTAACGGGTGGAGCTTCGCAGCTTCCTGGCCTTGTTGAAATGGGAGAATACGTTATGGATTTGCCAGTTCGAAAAGGAATGGCAAAACCCATGGGACCATTAGTGGAAATTTCAAAATCAGCCGAGCACGCAACTGTTGCGGGATTGATTCGTTACGGATTTGAAGAGATGAAGCAGAATGGTTTAATCCAAAATCCAGAAATTGATTTATCGCAATCCTTTGCTGGTATCTCGGATAAAATGAAAAGTTTTTTTAAGGATTTATTTTAAGTTTAAAAGTTTTTTTAATATTAGAAACCTGGGGGAAATATGTTTGAGCTCGAAGAAAATATAAATATCGGGGCGAACATCAAAGTTGTTGGTGTTGGCGGTGGTGGAAACAATGCCGTCACTACGATGATTGATGGTGGAATGACAGGTGTAGAGTTCGTAGTTGCAAATACTGACATTCAAGCACTGAATTCGCACAAAGCGGGACAAAAAATTCAATTAGGTAAAGAATTGACTAAAGGTTTAGGCGCTGGCGCCAATCCTGATATCGGTAGACGTGCAGCCATCGAATCTTACAATGAAATCGTCGAGCAACTACAAGGCGCTGACATGGTTTTTGTAACAGCTGGAATGGGTGGCGGTACTGGAACTGGTGGCGCTCCCATCGTTGCAAAAATTGCACGTGAATTAGGAGCTCTTACTATTGGTGTAGTGACAAAGCCTTTTATGTTTGAAGGTAAAAAACGTGAAAAGCACGCTCTTCAAGGTCTGCAAGAATTGAAAGACAATGTGGACACACTGATTGTTGTGCCCAATCAAAAGCTTCTTTCAATTGCTGGCGATAAAATGCCCTTAATAGAAACTTTTAAAAAAGCTGATAGCGTTCTTCATCAAGCTGTAAAAGGAATTTCTGATCTTATTAACATCCGTGGTTTGATCAATTTGGATTTCGCTGACGTACGCACAATCATGAAAGAAAAAGGTATGGCTATCATGGGAACTGGCGCTGCTCGCGGTGAAAACCGTGCGTTGATTGCGGCTAGTGCAGCCATTTCTTCGCCACTTCTTGATAGTATTAAAATAGACGGTGCCACTGGAATAATTATTAATGTAACCGCAGGCCCTGATCTCACTTTGTTTGAAGTTGATGAAGCTTCCACATTAATCAAAGAAGCGGCCCATGAAGATGCAGAAATCATCTTCGGTGCTGTTATCGATGAAAACATGGGTGATGAAGTTCGTGTGACAGTTATTGCTACTGGTTTTGGAAAAGAAGAGGCGCAGATTTCTCCAGTCAGCATCATTTCTCAGCAGCAAGCTCAAATGATGAAAGTGGAAGCACCTGTTCCCACAATCATGAATGTGCAATCAGCCATTGCACAATTCACTCAAGAACATCCCGTTGTTTTGCCAACAGCTCCATCGATTGAAACGCAACCAGCACCAGCACCTGCTCCAGTGGCTCAAGCTACGCCGGCTCCTGCAGTTCTAAATTCTGATGAAGCTTTGACTGCACGAGATTTACTTTTAGCAAAAGCTCGAGCATTTCGTGAAAATCAAGAAATGAAATCTCGTCAGCCTCAGCCTGAACAGCTGACTATGAATGTGGATATGGAGCGGGAGTCATTGGAAGAAGCTAGAAGGCTGGCTCGTGAAGTGGCCACTTCTCCTTTTCCTCAGAATCTTGATGTTCCTGCTTTCATTCGTAAAAAGCAGGGCTTCGATATCAGTAAACCGTAATGCAGCGAAGAGCCTATTTCATTTCTGATATTCATTTAGAAAATATGGAAGAGCTTAATGGACAAAATCTATTACGCTTTTTTCGTTATTTAGCTTTGCAGGATACGCCTTGTGACCTTTATTTATTAGGTGATATCTTTGATCTTTGGCTATCCGATCATAAAGTTTTTGTTAAAAAATTTGCCCCCCTGTTAGTCCCTTTAAAACAATTAAAGGAAAAAGGTTCCAGGTTAGTCTACTTTGAAGGCAATCACGATCTGCATCTAAAGCCTTTTTGGAAAGATCAAATGGGCTTTCACGTTTATAAAAAAGCTCATTACGAAAATATTGGTGAATTGAAAGTAAGAATAGAACATGGAGATTTAATTAATCTTGATGATCAAGCATATTTAAAATGGAAAGCTTTTACACAAAATCCTTTCAGCCAGTTTTTAGCACATTCTTTGCCAGGATCTTTTTGGAATTGGCTAGGTTCCCAATTATCAAAAAAATCACGCGATAGAAGTCATCAATTTCGTCTTCAAAATGAAGAAGAAATTAAAGACATGATTCGTATTCATGGTAAAAGAAGCTTCTTAGAAAAACCCTTTGATCTGATTATTACAGGTCATATGCATGTTAAAGTTGATGAAGTCTTTGATGTGGATGGGAAAATTATTAGAAACATTAATCTAGGTACTTGGCGCGGAGAAGAAACAGAACCCCCAATATTGTGTATTGAAGGCTCTGATATTCATTGGATCAAAACATAATTGTGTATGAAACCATTCCTTGAAGACCGGATAAGGTTGTTGATAAGTCAGATCCATTGTACTCCACTTCATCACCAGAATTAGCACCTGTTAATCCAGCGGTGAATGTGCCATTCGTACTGGTCACTAAATTTCTTTCGATGGGTAAGTAGCGCAAGTTACCTTCAACGGTTACGCAGTGACTTTCTGTTAAACAAAAATCCACTCCTAGTCCAGCAATCGTACCAAAAGCAGAGCCTTTAAATTTCATGGATCCAGTTCCCTGTTTAATTTCACCATTCATGCTTCCATAGCCAAGGCCGAACTGAAAAAATAATTTTATCAATTCATTTTCTAATGGAACCATTTTGATCATGGGAAAAAATGAATATCCAGTTACACTGTATTTACAACTCTGGCCTGTGTTGCAGGTACCATCTGTTGATTGGCTCATGTAGGACGGGCGAAACACAACTCCCCACCAGGATCCATCAAAGCGAATACCATATTGAGTAAATAGCTCTAGACCACTCTCAAAATTCTTAACATTGCCACCACCCGTGTTGGCATTATCTATCAAAGTATCAAGATTGTTTTGTTCTGCCGTGATCAAACCCACACCAAAAGAGAGGGAATGTTCACCACTTAAAGAAACACCTCTTCGTGATGACCCACCAGACCGTCGTTGTGCTTCAGCCACGTTACTGATGAAAAATATTGTGACGCTAAAAAGTAACAATAAGGATTTGTTCATAAAACCTCCCAATGTATAGGATCTAGGCATTAACTAAAAATAACAACTAAGACTCGATTTAAGTCAGTCAATATGAAAGACTAAAGTCTATGTCAGAAAAAGTTCTTAAAAGTGAAATTGTGTTTCAAGGGCAGTTTTTAAAAGTCACTCGTGATCAAATCAAAACAGCAAAAGGTCATCTATCCTACCGAGAGTACATTAAGCATCCGGGAGCAGCTGTTATTCTTCCTGTTCTTGATAACGGCGAAATTCTTTTAGTTAAACAGTACAGACATGCATTAAGAAAAGTATTTTATGAATTACCTGCAGGAAAAAAAGATGCAGGTGAAGAGCCCATCAAAACAGCTCACAGAGAGTTACAAGAAGAGACCGGATACACAACCGATCAAATGCAACTGATGACCATCATTCACCCTGTAATTGGTTATGCAGATGAAGAAATGCATATTTATTTAGCGACAAATCTAAAAGCAGGACCTGCAAACTTAGATCCAGGTGAAGAGCTTGAGGTCATAAGTTTAGAATCTTCTAAACTAAAAGTAATGGTACAAAAAGGCGAGATCACAGATGTGAAAACCCTGGTTGGACTTTTTTGGTATTGGAATTTCATCAATAAATAATTAGGATTATCATGATCGGTAGGTAATCAATCATGAGAACAGCTCAAGAAATAATGACTCCAAAACCAAAAACAGTTCTTGGGTCTGATCGACTCGAAGACGTCATGAAACTTTTTTTAGAACAAGGTATTACCTCAAGTCCGGTTCTTGGCAGTAATCATTTACCCATCGGTATGCTGTCAGAGCTCTGCTTAACAAAAGCCTATATGTTACACCGTTCAAAAATGACGGCAGCTGATAAAGTGGCCCATCATACTGACTTATTGGATCCCATTATTTTTGTCGAAGAAGTAGCACCGATCAGTGAAGTGTTAAAACAAATGGTGGCTGCTCCCACTCACAGGATTTTAGTTAAAAACAAATCCGATCAAATCGTAGGGATTATAAGCCCGAAAGACCTAATGCGAGCTATGATCGGGCAAAATAATCCAGGAATTAATTTAAAGGAAAAGTTAAAAGAATCAGAAACAAGATTGAGACTTGCTTTATTAAAAGTAACTCAAATCGAAAAACATCTTGAAGTTTATGCCCAGGTTTTTCATGAAACTCCTTACATGATGCATGCTGTGAATGAAAAAGGAATTATTTTAATGGCCAATAAACGATCTCACGATGTTTTGGGCTATGCAGATAGTGAACTGATTGGAAAATCCATCTTTGATCTTTATACCAAGCCCATGCATCCCGAAGCCGTTGAAGGATTAAAAAAAGTGATGGAAACGGGTTCTCATCATCTGACTTATACATCACTATTAAAAAAAGATGGTTCCACGATTCGTTGTGATATTGCAACTTCAGCATTATTTGATGAACACAAAAAATTTATTTCTACGATATCTGTTCTAAGACCCATTGATTCCGATGAGATGCTAAGAATCTTAAACGGAATCGTGGATGATAAAAATGGGCCTCTTAATAAGTATTTAAAGTAATCTTACTTTTTATTTTCTAACCACAACAAAAAGCTGATCATTTCAGCTGCTTCTTGAAGTCTTTGATAGCGTCCTGAAAGACCACCATGTCCAGCTTCCATATTGGTGCGCAGTAAAATTAATGTATCAGCAGTATTGTGCTCGCGTAATTTGGCAACCCATTTTGTAGGTTCCCAGTACTGTACTTGAGAATCATGAAATCCAGACCTGACTAGCATATTGGGATAGGCCTTTTTTTCCACATTATCGTAGGGTGAGTATTCTTTCATCCAATTGTACTGAGATTTAATATTAGGATTACCCCATTCTTGGTACTCAAAGGTTGTTAAAGGAATCGTATCATCCAACATGGTTGTTAGCACATCCACAAAGGGAACTTCAGCAACCAAGCCGCTGTAAAGCTCTGGTCTAATGTTCGCAATGGCCCCCATCAGAAGTCCACCGGCACTTCCCCCGCGTGCATAGATGTGGCCTTTTTTTCCGTAACCAAGGCTTATAAGACCATCGGTGACATCAATAAAATCGTTGAAAGTATTCATCTTATTTTTCATGCGCCCACCGTCGTACCATTCACGGCCAAGGTCATCACCGCCCCGGATGTGAGCGATGGCATACACAAAGCCTCGGTCTACTAAGCTTAAAGGCGATAAAGCGAGTTCAGGCTTTATGGCATGACCATAGGATCCATATCCATAAACCATAAGAGGGCCTGGTTTTTTTGTGTTGAAATTCTTTTTCATCAGTAATGAAACAGGAATTAACTTTCCATCACGAGATTTGATCAGTTTGCGCTCGGTGCGGTAAGAATTGGAATCAAAATTGGGAACAGGTCTTTCTTTAAGGGTTTTTTGCTTTAAAGTTTTGAAATCAACTTCGATTAATCTTTCAGGAATCCTAAGTGAATTGTAAGAGATTCGAAATTTTGACTGTGTGAAGTCACCAGCGATGGCAGATTCTATGGAATAAGATTCATCATCAAAACTAAGAAGTCTTGAACTATTCTTAGTTTCATCAAAAACTAAAACTTCATCAAGACCATTGAGCTTTTGGAAGAACACAACGTAACCATCAAGAGTTTCAATGCCCTCGATGTAAATATCTTTCGATTTTTTCTTTAAAAGAGTCCATTTTTTAGGGTTTTTAAAATCTTCTGGTAAGAACTGAAAAACTTCAAAATTTTTATCATTTTCGTTTGTTAGTAAATAGAAGTGATTTTTACCTGCCTCTAGAACATCTCGAACACCTTTTTTTCTTTTTCTGAAAAGTTGAAATTTGGCCAGAGGATTTCCAGCATCCATGAAGCGAATTTCAATGGTTTGCAGGTGGTAGGAATAAAGCATGATGTACTGGTCATTGGAACTTTTGTCGATCCCAATACTGAATTCAGAATCTTTTTCTTCAAAGACTAATTCATTTTTTCCAGAAGGAACGTGGAATCTGTAAACTTGATAAGCCCTAAGGGTTTCAGGATCCATTTTAACGTAAAAAACAGTTTCATTGTCATTGGACCAAACTAAACTTGAACTGACAGATTCGATGACCGTATCTAACACCTTTCCCGATTTTAGATTCTTGAAATAGTGAGTGTAGAATCTTCGACCTTGAGTATCCATAGCGTAGGACATCAGCGTTTGATCGGGACTGATGCGTGGCCCGGTTGTACTTAAATATTGATGTCCTTTCGCCAGTTCATTTTCATCAATCAGGATTTCAACATTTTTCTTTTTAGCTTCATCCGTGCTGCGATAAAAAATTCTATACTCTTTGCCTTTTTTAACTTCTGACCAGTAGTAGAAGTCCTTATCCTTAACGGGATAGGTGGTGTCGTCTTCGGCCGTTCTTTTTTTAAGTTCATTGAAAATATGATCTGTTTGTTTTTTGTTGGCCTGAATAAACTTTTCGAACACTGAATTTTCTTCGTTTAAATAAGACACAATCTTAGGATTCTTTCGATCCTTCATCCAGTAATAAGGATCTTGTCTTAGGTCTCCATGGATCTGCATTTTTTTAACTTTTTTTTCAGCCACTGGAAATTCAATTTTGTTTACAGCAAAAGCATCGGGCTTGGTTTTCATTTGGCATCCTTGGAGTAAAAGCCCTGTAACAGCAAAAGCCAACAGCAGCTGAAATTTTATTCGCATGATTTTAACAATTCATGGGCATGAGCTTTAGAGGTTTTTGTGATTTTTTCGCCTGAAATGAGTCTAGCAATTTCATCGACCCGGGCATTAAAATCCAGATCCAAAACTTCCATTTGCACTCGGTCTTTTTTCTGATTCTTTTGGATTAAGAAATGGGAATCTCCGAATGCAGCCACCTGTGGTAGATGAGTCACACAAATAACCTGCTGACCTTTTGCAATGGATTTTAACTTTTTACCCACCTTTTCAGCAGTAGGACCAGATACGCCAGTGTCCACTTCATCAAACAAATAAGTTCGAGGGTACTGAGAAGATCCCACCACGCGTTTTAATGAGAGGAGTATTCGACTTAATTCCCCACCGGAGGCAAATTTTGAAAGGGGACGAGCGGGATCTTTGGGACTTGTTTGGCTTAAAAATTCCACATCACTGAAGCCTGAAGAAGAAAGTTCCGTCAGTTTTTCAATTTTAATTTGAAAAGTAACACCCTTCATATTCAGCTCTTCAAGTTCAGCATTCACAGAGTCAATCAGAAGCTTAACCCCTTTAGAGCGCCGCAAATGAAGATCATCGGCCATTTTGCTGAGGTCTTTTTTTAAGACTTCCACTTCTTTTTTATTGGCTTCTAAAGTTTGTTCTGATTTTTGAAGATTAGAAATCTCAATTTCGATTTCAATCAATGATTTTAGAATATCATCCACTGTGGGTCCGAATTTTTTTTGAATTTTTCGAAGATCACTCAGTCTGGTTTCCATTTGCTCAAGTTCGGATGGATCCACATCGATGGACTTTAAATACTGACCCAATTCAAATAAAGTTTCACCCACGAGGTTTTGAGCCTGTTCAAGTAAGCTTAACTTAGAAAACAACACAGGATCTACAGAGCTTAAATCTTGCCCCTTTTTAAGCACAGTTTTCATTCTTTCTAGAACTGATCCTTCATCACCATCTAGAATATTTTCTGCCGTTTCAACAAACTGAATCAGTCTGGCTGAATTTTTCAGTTTTTTAACTTTTTGCTCGATTTCCATGTCTTCGCCAGGGCTGAGATCAAGGTCCGTTATTTCTTTTCGCTGATACTCGAGGTAATCCAGCCTTTGATTTAAAGTTTGAGACTGACCTTGAAGGGTTTGAATTTCAGCCAGTAAACTTTGCATGTGATTGTATTTGGTTTCAAAGACCTGACGCTTTTCCAGGGTTCCTACGTATTGATCAAGTAAATCCAAGTGATAGGACTTACTCATAAGGTGGCGATTTTCGTGCTGCCCTGTCATTTCAATCAAGGGTACACTTTGCCCTGTGACTTCAATCAAGGGAGCCACAATTTCTCGTAAATTCTGTAAAGTGCTTAATGACCCATTCAAGTAAATTTTAGATTTTTCATCCGCTGAAATCAGTCGACGAACAACAAGTCTATCGTCTTCGACATCGATGCCCATATCAATCAGCCGAGATTTCACATCGGCTCGGGTTTTTAAATCAAAAGAACCTTCTACAATGGCTTGGGCACTGCCAGTTCTAACGGTATCAGAGGAAGCTTTGCCACCCATTAATAATCCAAGAGATTTAAGTAAAACTGATTTTCCAGATCCCGTTTCACCACTTAAAATATTAAGTCCATCTTTGAATTGCAAATGAAGCTGATCAATAATTGCAAAATGATTCACTTTGATTTCTAGTAACATCTAACACCTCTAGCGTTTAAACTTTATGACCGAAGAGCAATTTTTTTCTAAGTAATTTGTAATCGTTATGACTTTTTGCAACGACAAGCTGATGATCAATCTCAGATTTTTCAAAATGCAATTCATCACCAGATTTGAGATCCATGACTTTTTGGCCATCCACAACTAAATGAGCAATGGCTTTAAAGCTTTCCATTCGAAAGGTAATGACTTTATTGTCTGCCACTACCAAAGGTCTATGGGTTAAAGAATGGGGAGCCACTGGAGTGATCACAAAAGCAGGAGCCTCAGGATCTAAAATAGGTCCACCAGCTGCTAAATTGTAGGCTGTTGATCCGGTGGGTGTGGCTAAAATAAGTCCATCGGCTTTTACATCATGAACTTCATCGTGATCTAATTTAATGGAGATATGAATTAATTGAGAGTGCGATCCACGTTCTAAGACCACATCATTGAGTGCTGTTAAGACCATGGGTTTTTTTGAACCCTTACGGTAAGCACTGACCTGCAGTCTGGATCTGTTTTGCTTACACATCTGTCCATTTAAAGTTTTTAAAACAGTATCCGTTAATTTTTCAGGAGAGTGATGGGCTAAGTAACCAAGGGTTCCCATATTAAATCCAATGATGGGAACTTGGTGGGTTTGCATCAACCTAACAGAACGCAAATAAGTTCCGTCGCCACCAAGAACCACAACCAAAGAAATTTTTTGAAATTCCCTGGCTTGTTTCATTAGCACAGTGCCAGGAATTTTTTTCTGTTCAGGAGCTGTGTACACTTCAATACCTTGCTTTTTAAGCTGCCCAGCCAATTGTAAAGCAGAACTGACAGCCTTGTCGGTGTGAATTCTGTAAACGATGGCAACTTTGAAAAGTCCTTTTTTGTTATCAAGGTGCAAGGGAGTGGATTTCATTAAATCAATCCGTCTCTTCGTAGTAGGGCATCAGGATCCGGTTCACGACCACGAAACTTTTTATAAAGTTCCATGGGATGTTCAGAGCCTCCACGAGATAAAATGTTTTCCTTAAAAGACTTGGCCACTTCAGAATTGAAAATTCCCTTTTCTAAAAAGTATTCAAAAGCATCAGCATCTAAAACCTCAGCCCATTTATAAGAATAGTAACCCGCCGAATATCCACCAGCAAAAATATGCCCGAAAGAACACGATGAATTGGTACCTTCAAGTTTTGGCAGTAATCTTGTGGGTTCGGTGGCTAAAGTTTCGAACTGATCCACATCTGTGATCGCTGAAGGATCTGTCGAGTGCCACTTCATATCTAAAGTTGAAAATTGAAGTTGGCGCATCATCATATAACCCGATTGAAATTTTTGAGCTTTTTTTAGTTTTGCAACTAACTCAGTGGGGATGGGGGCACCCGTTTCGTAATGTTTCGCAAAAACATCGAGGCCTTCTTTTTCACCGACCCAATTTTCCATGATCTGTGAAGGAAGTTCGACAAAATCCCAATAAACATTAGTGCCCGCCAAGGATTTGTAAGTGCTGTTCGCTAGCATTCCGTGTAGTGCGTGACCAAATTCGTGAAATAATGTTTTCACTTCATCGTAGGTCAGCAAGCTGGGTTTTGTGGCCGTGGGTTTTGTAAAGTTACAAACAATGGAAACATGGGGTCTTCGTATTTCACCGTCATGAAGGCCTTGGTTCCTAAAGGTCGTCATCCATGCGCCTGATTTTTTAGTTTCACGAGGAAAGTAGTCCGCATAAAAAAGTCCCATGAACTTTCCGCTCACTTCTTCGTGAATCTCGTAGGCCTTCACTTCTTCGTGGTAAACGGGAATTTTTGAGTTTTCTTTGAAGACTAACCCATAAAGTCTTCTTGCGTGTTCAAACACTCCATCCACCACATTTTCTAATTTGAAATAGGGGCGTAGGTCTTCTTCATTAAAAGCATATTTAGATTCTTTTAATTTTTCAGAGTAATAAGCAATATCCCAAGGTTTGATGTCATCGAGGCCATCAGTCGACATTGCAAAAGCTTTTAATTCTTCAATGTCGCGAAGTCCCGCTGGCTTTCCAGCTACACTGAGGCGGTCTAAAAATTTTTGTACTGTTTGTGGAGTTTGAGCCATTCGTTCTTCCAACACAAAATCAGCGTGGGTTTTAAATCCTAAAAGCTGAGCCCGTTCATGACGAAGCTTCACAGTTTCTAAAACAATTTTTTGATTATCAAAGGAATCTTTGAAAGCTCGAGTCGCGAATGCACGGGACATTTTTTCACGTAAACTTCGATTCTTTGCGTAAGTCACATAAGCTAAATAAGAAGGCACTTGAAGATTAAATAGCCATTTTCCAGAGTAGCCTTTTTTTTCAGCTGCTTGCGAAGCGGCTTCAATGGCTGAATCGGGTAAGCCATCAAGATCGGATTTATTATCTAAAACCATTTCAAAAGCATTGGTGGATTTTAATAAATTTTCTGAGTACTGAGGACTTAAGGCCGCTAGTTTTTGATCGATGGCCCGGACTTTGTCTTTCACTTCAGGCGACAGAAGGGCTCCGTTGCGCACAAAAGATTTATAAGTCTTATCAAGAAGCATATTTTGTTCAGTGGATAAATGAAGTTGAGATTTCTGGTCATAAACAGACTTTATTTTTTTAAATAATTCTGAATCTAAAGAAACATCAGAAGAAAAAGCAGCTAGGCTTTGATAGATCTCGGGTGCTAGCTTCATCATTTCATCAGATCCATTGGCCGATTCTAAGTTCCCAAAAACAGAAGAAATGGATTCCATTAGATCACTGGAAGCTTCTAAGGCTTCAATGACATTATTAAAATTAGGTGCAGCCGTTGAGGTTTTAATTTTTTCAACATTGGCTTTTGCGATTTGAATGGATTCAGCCAAAGCAGGTTTGAAGTGCTCGAGTTTAATCAAATCAAAAGGGACACAGGCATCAGTTCCAGCGAATTTTTCGAGTAAAGGATTTGTATTTTTCATGAAAAAAAAATACCACTCTGGAAGGAGTGGTACATTAGCCGTAACGGCGCGTTAGCCTTGTTGGTATTGGCTATTACTGAGTTCTTACACAAATTCCGATGGGGGAATTGCTTGCGGAAGCCTGACAAGCTGAGCCACCGGGGCATTGGTTATTTTGCCCGATGAGGCAGCTCCAAGCCACATTGGAATAGCAGCCGTTTTGAAACTGATTGTTGATGTTCGACATTTGGGGAATGTTCACATAATGAGAGTTAATATTAGAGCCCGACACTGTGTTCAAAGCGTGAAAATAAATAGGAGCCCAAGTGGGGACAAGCGCACTTTGAGCACAGCCAATTCCTAGAGATCCATTGTAAACAGGGCGACTTCCCACTGGGCATGCACAGAGTGCAGATAGGGAACCATTTTGTGAAAAGTAGTACTGATCCAATTGGTAACGAAACACACTATTGGGGTCTGAAGAATATCCTGGAGCTCCTGGATAAGCTTGAAAACCATTAGCAGAATTATAAACCGAATTGTCACAAACTCCTGTGTAGGGGTTTGCTAAGCATTGAGTTGAAGTGCCACTACTATTTGAGCTGGATTTTTGATCACAACCCACAACCGCAAACAGCATGATAATAAGACCTAGAATTTTAGTCATAACAACTCCTCAACTGCTGTTGGGTGAAGCAAAGCCAGGGCCTTGCCTAATGGGTTTGCAATGGATTTCAAGTGTCTCAACTTTAGACAGTGCCGTCCAAAGGCAGCTTAAATGGGATTATAAACTGTTTTGCAGTTGAGCTTAATTTGATGGGTAAGAGCTTCATTGGTACGGGGATCGATTCCACTTAAAATATCAATTCGTTTGGGTGATAAAATTCGAATTGTTAGTATATCGGTTTGGCTACCATCAGCCTCTAGGAATTGAATCGTTTCCTCGTCAATTGGTTTCTTAAAGACAGAGTTATCAACCTCAAGAACCCCTAAAGACTGATTATCGATGGAAAGCTGAACTGTTTCAGCATTCGCTAAAGACAAGATATGGCCAAACACCATGGCTGTACGCCCGGAATTAGACAAGCAAGATACGAAACTTCCATTGTCACCGGCGAAAGCAGGAAAAGAAAATAAAAATAGACAAGTCATCACAAACAATTTTTTCATAAATTACCTCTGTTGCATAAATACTAAGCCATTTTCATGCCACCCTAAATTAAGCACTTTGACTAATCCTTATGCAGGTAAACTTTACCAACTCCAATTGAATAAAATTGGGAACGGTCCATTTCTAGCTACCAAGACTGTGTGCAAAAATTAAAGTATGGTCTTTATCTATTAATATTGAGTTTGAGCTTCAAAGCCTTTGCTTTGAAAGTGGACTTTAATTCTGCAAATTTAAATCAATCTGAAATCCAAGCCACCAACAGGCTAATTGAAAAAGCTGTGGAGTTGCTGCCACCACTGCTTAAAACGCGACTGAATAAAACTGTCAAAATTGAATATAAAAAATTAGATGAACTGGGTCGAACTTATTTTAGTACGATACAGCTATCAGACCAATTGAAAGCTCATATAGTCGCGGGACCCGAGCGCTCAGTTCCAAATACGACAACATCCAGTCGGCATAAAACTGTTTATGATCTTGCGCTTGGAACACTTGTTCATGAATTAGCTCATCAGTACGATCATCATTTGGTTCATGAAACCAATCCCTATAGACACGAGTGCGCAGCTCCATCAAATGAAAGTGACACCAAACCATCACATTGTGCTTGGTATTCATTTAGCAAAAACATTTCTGATAACCCTCAGTTTTTGTATTCTATTTCCTGGTCCAAAAAAGAAATGAAGGGTCGGCAGATACTTGAAGAAGATGACTCGACCGCCAGGTCACCCTATGCTTACGAATTTAAAAGTCCAGATGAAGCCTTTGCTGTCAATCTTGAGTTTTTTCTGATGGATCCTGAGTATCAATGTCGAAGACCTTCAGGATACGCGTTTTTAGCCAAGCACTTTCAGCATCAACCCTTTCAAAATTATAACTGTAAAAAGGGTCAGCATATTCTGACCACAATTAACTCTTCTGAAATTATGGGTCATATTTATGAACCTTTAGATGCTTCCCGGATTGCCGCTGTTCATTATCTTCTAGCAGGTGACGGAGATTCCATGATGTCTCAGTGGGGTCACTCCATGATTCGACTGGTTATTTGTGCCCCTCACCGAAAAGTTTTAGATGAAGAGTGCTTGAAAGACACGGCTTATCACCGAGTCGTGAGCTACAGAGCAGGTGTTACAGATCTTGCGATCAGTACTATGAAGGGAATCACGGGTGGTTATCCATCAAGGCTTTATATCATGCCTTTATTGAACGTGATTCACGAGTACACACAGTTGGAACTGCGTGAACTTTATAGTTATCCTGTAAAACTTAATAGAGCACAAATTTCCAACTTCGTACAAAGGGTCACCGAGCAAAATTGGACTTACCGTGGAAAGTATTATTTTTCTAATAACAATTGTGCCTCTGAAACTTTTAATCTGTTTAGAAATGTAGTTCCTGAAAATATTCAAATCTCCGAGCTGCAGATCCATACTCCAAAAGGTGTAAGAGATGCACTGATTAAAGCTGGTCTTAGCCATGAAATCCCAGAAAACCTAAAGACTGAAAACGGACCTTACTATTGGTCCTCTAAAAAGAAACTTTTCCAAAGGCATATCGATCAAGTGAGCCTTGCATCAGGTGTGGTCATCAAAGACATGGCTTCTTATTTCAAGCTTTCTTTGAGTGAAAGACAAATTATCTTTAGTAAAGTTATGAATTCTGGAAAATTTTTATCATCCATGTTTGTGCTGAACCGGCAGACTTATGAGCGTCTATCTATGATTCGAAATGCTCACATTATGAACCATGAACTGAAAAAGACGGATTCAGAAGTGACCCAGCTTGCAAAAGACATGCTTAAAAAAGACATGCATCACGGTGCTGAATACTTCAAAGGCTCTTACGGTATTCCTTCTGATGAAGAAATCTACACTGTCAGGTTAGCCCTCGAAGAGAATTTTAAAAACTCAAAAAGCAAAATCGACGATCTTTTAAAAACCTATGAGGCTTTGACTATCCAGATTTTAGGTGAGGATTTCCTAAAAGATATCAATGAGCAAACGCGAATGATTAATGAAATAAAGCAAAAATTAGTGAATGAACAAAAAACTAAAAAAGGAGAAAAAATATGAAAAAACAAACAGTGCTTGTTTTGGCTTTAAGTATTGCAGGCAGTCTGTCACAGGCCCAGTTGCAATTCGGAGTGCTATCAAAAGCCACTTCAACGATGGTTCCCACAGCTCTTAGTTCGCAAGGATCTTCGAATATTTCTGCTTCCAATCAAAATGATCTTTTGATGGTGAAAGAGGACGCCTATATCGCATTAGAAACGGGTGTTGTTTCTGAGAATTTGGCATCAGTCATGGAAAAAATGAAATCTGTAGATTCAATGCAAGCAGGATTATCTGACGAACAACTTTTATTAGTCATTATTCAAACTAACTAACAAACAATAGGAGATTTTATGAAAACAATTTTAACAGTGGTATTTTTAGCATCTAGTTTATCTTTTGCCGGTGGACCTGATCTTAGAGGTCTGGATGATTTGAAGTATGCAGCTTCTACATTCTCACCCTTTTTGATTACGTCTGCACCATCTGCAACTTTAGCAGGTCTTTCACAAAGCAATGATATGATCATGGTCAGCAATGATGCAGTGATTGCATTAGAAACAGGTTTTATTTCTAATGATTTAGCTTCAGTCATTGAAAAGTTGAAAGCATCAGATGCTCAGTTCGCAGCTGCAACTGATGAAGAGATCGTGGCTTTTATTGCTGATCTTCAGCAATCAGCTAAGTAATACTACTTATTAAGCACCTTTGGTGGACAAAGGTGCTTTTAGTTCCTGAATAAAGCTTTGTCGTTTTCTATCGCTAAGTCCAAATTTTAGATTGCTTACATTCTTTGATGGTAACCAGGTGCCTGCAAGTCGGTCCCAAATGGAAAGACTGACTCCCATATTTTTATCCCAGTGTTCTTCCAGTTTCGAATGGTGAATTTGGTGCTGCAATGGACTGATCACAATTTTTTCTAAAAACAAAGGCAATGAAATGGGAATATGACTGTGCCTTAAGTTCGCACCTAATAAGTTAAATAAAAATCCAAAAATATTAACACCAAGCAAGGTCACCACATTCAATTGAGCTTGAAATAAAAAAATGAACAGGCCCGTGGAAAGCCCCAGGCTTAGGCTGTTTCTGATGGTTGCAATACCTGATTCCAAAGGATGATTTCTGAACAATGTCATGGGTGTCATAATTCGCGCTGAATGATGGGTGGCATGAATTTTCCAAAGAAAGGGGATTTTATGCATACTGAAATGCTGAATGAATCTTAGGAAATCATCTACGACAAAGCTGAAGATTGTAAACAACAATAAATGAAAGCCTGTGCTAGAAAATTCTAAAAAATCACCGTGAATATTAACAAGTGTAGCCGCCACAGACTTGGAAATAAAAAAACTAAAATCCAAAAAGGGAATAAAAAGAAAAACTTTTAAAAATGAATTTAGAAAGTAGATTTGATAATCCACTTTTGTAGATCTGTTCCACCAGTACTTTTTTCTTAATACTAATTTTTTAACATCTGAAAAATGAAAATCTTTTTTCGAAATTAAAACCCAACCTAAGATAAGAACAAGGGAAAGAATTAAATTTAAATGAAAGAGCCTGGATCCTGGATCATCCAAAGGCACTAAGAAGCGCTCTTTCCAAATTTGAAAATAGGCATCAAAAGTCATGCTGAAGTCCCACTTGGAAACTTTGTGGTTTGCCCGGGCGAAGTCCAAAGGGTCTTGCAGCGACTGTGTACTCTCGAGCTAAGACGTTATCCCATTTAAAAAGAATTTGTCCTTTTTCAGAGTACTTATACTGGGCCGAGAAATCGATGATTCCATAGGCGGGAATTTTAACTCGGTCGGCGGCTGCACTTTGATCATAAACGGAAGACTGATGAAAAATGGAAATTTCTTGGTAGTATCGACCTTTGCGGGTGCCAAAATTAAGACTTGAAATAAGGCTTGGAACGTAAGGAAGGGGGTCCCCTTTCTTTATGGTGCCAATTCCCCACTCTGGTGAAGTGGAGGTAAACTCAGAGTCAAACCGAGAGTTTAAATAGGTCAAATTCAGTGTGACTGGAAAATCAACAGCTGCCACCTGATAGTTTTTTCCTAATTTAATTTCAGTACCATCAATGATGGCTTTTCCACCATTGAACTGAACATCAAGCTGAGAATTCGTGCACCCAGATGATACGGTGCAGGTTCCAGTTAAGTTTTGATAATCATTGTAAAAATAAGTGGCCTGCATTTCGATCTGACTTGATACATAATTCCATTCGATTTCATAAAGAGTGGCTTCTTCATTTTTTTCACGGCCATCAGAAGTCAACCCTGATAACGTGGCAGCCTGATTCAAACTTGTTCTAATTGAGGAATTGGAATTTATTTTTCTCATCAAACTTAATCCCGAGACCATAATATCATCATTGCGATTTTTCTGTGTGGATCCCAAATGATCTTCATATTTAAATTCCACATTCTCGAATCGGAAGGCTGGCGTCAGAGTCCAATCCTGATATTTGATGTGATCTAAAAAAGTGGTGGTCAGTGCTGTCGCTTGATCTTGGTTGAGTGTGCTTTGTGTGGCAGCTGCTACTGGTAGAAGTTGATTAGAAACCATCTCATGCAAATTTTCAGTGTGATCACGCTTAATTTGATCTTTATGAATTCTTGCAGAGATTTCGATTTCATGGCTGACAGTTGGGTAATTGATAACCTGGCTGTAGGCGGATTGCACACCTTGGCTGTAGTAGTTTCTATCGTTATTGACCAAACGAAGCTGACCATTCACACCCAGTGAAGTGGAATCCTGATCACCTTTTAAAATATTATAATAATTCGTAAAACTTCCAGGCTGATTGAGAATGTCTCGAAGGTTGACCGCATTGTCATTAAATCCATCAAGTCTGAACCAAGTTCTTTGAAACTGATGAAAATAAATTTTGGATTGGAGTGCTGATTCAGGAGACAGTTGATAATCATGATGAAGCTGCAAGGCTTGATGGGACCACTGCATTTGATCCAATTGTGAAGCGTTGTATCTTCGCTTAAAAGACTTTGAAAAATCATTTTGTGTCAGTCCCAAATAAGTTTCGTTGGATTTTTCATCTTCATAGGAAAAGTAAGCCCTGATAGAATGTGACAACTGCTGAGGATGCTGAAGTTTTCTTCCCCAATTCAGTTGAAAATGATTTTGAGTGTATCCAGTAGATCCTCCTCGATCGATTTTTTTGAAACCATCGGATTGTAATCTTGCGACCTGCATTGAAAATGAATTTTGCTCACCTGCTTTTTCGAATCTGAGTTTGTATAATTGGGTATTAAATGAACCGACAGAAACCTTGGCATGGGCTGCTGATTTTTCAGGAAGTGGTCTTGTTAAATACTGAACGGCACCCCCTACAGAATTAGGTCCAAAGGGAAGAGCTGCAAAACCTTTATAAACTTCCATGGATTCAGACAGGACCAGTGAAGGTGTAAAATAGGCTGCTGGAGCTGAATAGGGGGCAGGACCAATCAAAATCCCGTCTTGATAAAGACTTATTTTTTTTGAACGATCGGGATTTGTACCGCGTAAACCAATATTAGGCCTTAAACCCAAACCATCTTCTTCTCTGACGTAGGCTCCGCTGACTTGTTTTAGCACCTTCGTGACATCGGTGGTTTGCAAACTTTCCAATTTCTTTTTCGTGATTCGCTGGGGCTGTGTGGGGTATTCAATCATTTCCGCTTGGGTGCCAAAAATTTCCACAGGTGCAAGCCAAGTTTCACGAACCTCGGCCTTAGCAGATAAAACAAATAATAGACTTACAGCCAATAGCATAACTTACCTTTTTAGTCGTTATCACCTTGATAAGTAGGAGGTGATCTTAATGACAAAGCGATGAGAAAATCTGTCTTCATTAAATTAGCTAAATTTCTAATGTCATGAAACAACGAACAAACAGGCACAATTCTTGATGATGATGTTGAATTTTGACAGCTGATCACATCCATGCTTTTCACTTGAGTATCGAATGAACCTAATTCTTGAACTTGTTTAAGAGAAATATAAATTTGTTGTAAACTTTGTTGAATTTCTTCTGAAACATTGGGTCTATTCATTTCTATTAAAAAATCATCAAAGCCAAAGCCATTATAATTTTGTCCCAGATCACGACCTAAAAACAAACTTTCAAAACCTCGCAGCTGAGCATCGATGGCCTCAAAGGAAATATCTGACCAAGGATGTTCGATGGCTTCGGGACATTTTTTATCTTCGCTGAGGCATTCTTTGTAAAGCCCCAGCGGTTTTCCCACTTTTTGGTCTTTAATTCTTTCAATGCTGAACATGGCATCACTTAAAGAATTAACAGCCTCTTTAAGAGTTAAGTTCAATTGTCCTTGAATCAATCGGTAAGTAAAATTGTATTGATTGGGATCAAAGTATTTTTCTAATGCTTTTGTGTTTTTAATCAAATCGTCAGAGATCAATTTTGCATAAAAAAGTCTATCTTGCTTTTTTACTAAATCGGGCAGTGAAGTCCAATCAATAACAACTTGGTTTCGTGGGTTACGTGGATTGCATGCCGATTGCAAAGCTTCATCAAATAAAAGATATTCTAAAACAGCAAGTCCCTTCAGAGTAAAAAGCTCTGGAACTTGATACTGATTTTTTAGTTCTTTCGCTTTTAAGACTTCATGATCCACTCCACAAAGATTCATGTAAGGCCATGAGTAAATTTTTTCTCCCAATCGAAGCCCAGGATCTGACAATGGACCCAGGGGTGCTGCATCTAAAAAGTGGTAACTGAGCATGGTGTTTTTCCAATTCAGCTGAGCTTGGTTAGCCCGTGCCATGAGATCAGGTGATTGCAACCACTGTTGTATGCTGAGTGATAAAAGTTCAGAGTTCAGACGAAGTTGAGTTGTGATTGGATACAATACATAAACTCCGATGTTCGCCAGCATTTTTTCTTTGCTAAAACTTCCTTGGTGAGGATTGTATCCCTCAGGGAATGGAAAATTTTCTGTTTTTTCAAAATTAATTGAATCATTAGTGGGTGTTAAGTTTTTTGAATTAAAGAAATCAGTGCAGGAAGCGCTTAGAAGAAAAAAAATGGCAGTCAGTGTAAGAAATATTGTTTTCATAGGAATCCTTTATTCAATTCTGTAATCAATGGGAATATGAAAAACCCATTCTTTTTCGTGAATTGAATTTGGAAAGGGTTTTAATGTTGGTAAACTTTTTACTAATTTTTCAGCTGCTTCATTAAGTGCAACATAGGGTGTTTTTTCTACGATTTGGGACTCTAGGATTCTGCCATCACTAGCGACCCTTAATAAAGCCATCAGTCGTCCTTTTTGTCCCATCTTTTGTGCAAGCCTGGGATAAACTTTTCGCTGATGAATGAGCACCAGTAAATCCTTAGTATAAGAATCTTTTGTTCCGGATTGTGACACTCCTGTGGATTGGGGCTCGGAAGCAGATGGTACGCTTAGGGCTTCAGTTTTTGTGATCAAATTAGAGTCATCCTGAACAACTGTAGGTGTTAAATTTTGTGAGCGGATCTGATGACTTTTGATTGGCATTGAAGATTCAAAAATTTCAATTTGCATGGGTTCAGAGGGGGTCACTAATGATTTTTGTCCCCATGCCAACGCTAAAGCGAAAAGGCCCACATGGAGTGAGCCTGAGGCCATTAAAAATGGAATTGTTTTAACCGAAGTTATTATAAGTAACCTACTTCTTTCATCACTTCTTTAGCCAGTGGAGCTTGAGAACCTATGGCCGACCAATTCAAGGGACTTAAATAAAATGAACCCCAGTTTTTAATTAAAGTCGTAGGCAGCACATCAACAACGGCTGGAAATTCAAAGTGAGCGGCTGAAATTTCTTCCTGAATAACTGGAGAGTGAAGAATATTAACAAATCTTTGTGCCAATTGATCATTGGTTGAAACTTTAAGTAATGCAGCCGCCGAGCCATTGGTATGCACACCGTCTTCAGCTTGTGATAAGAAGTGAATCTTCACTGGAAAAGTCGGTTTTTGGGCTAGAATTTGTGCTAGATAATAGTGATTGGCGATGCCCACATCGCAATTCCCATTGGCAATGTTTTCCAGCAATGAGGTGTCGTTAGGAAATAGATCCATTGCAAGATTGTTCATCCAACCTGTTAAAATTTCTGTTGTTTTATTTTCACCGTATTTAAGCAGCAAATTTCCAGTGAGTGCCACATTATAATCAGATTTCGAAGTTCGCAAACACAGGCGCCCTGTCCACTGAGAATCTGCAAGATCAGAATAATTTTTAATATCGTTTGGATTCGCTGTTGAGGGGTTATAAACCAAAGTTCGAGCACGGTAAGTCAGCGCCGCCCATTGATTTTGAGTGTCACGCATGGAGCTGGGAATTCGGTTATTGAAAACAGTAAAATTAGGAAATGCTTTTAAAAGATTTTTGTTTTGAATGTCGGCAACTAAAACTAAATCTTTCAACAAAATTAAATCTGCAACCGCACCGGCTTCAAGTTGTGCCAATAACTGTGGATACTGGGCCTCGATGAAGACTATTTTTTCACCCGTTTGATTCAAAAATATTTGCGCTGCATTTTGGTAGCGAGCCTGAGGTCGGTCTGTCATGACCACTAAATCTGCATGAGACACCGAGGTTATTAGACTTAGTAACAAGGTAAAAGCTTTTAACATTGAAATCCTCCTGGATTGAAGTCTGTATTGATAATCATTTTCTTTATACAGTCCATCCTAAAGGACAGATTGAAAACCCAATGATGAGCAACTGAAAGCCAATTGATAATCCAGACTGGTTATTCCACGATTTCTCTCGTATCCTACTTGAGATCTAATTTCAGAGGAGAAAACACATGATAGTTAAATTTTTACTAGGTCTTTTTATGGTTCCCACACTGGCGATTGCGGCCCCTATTTTTGATGATATTACCGACGAAGATATGAAGGATATCGCGGGTGGATTTGGCGCTAATTTTGCCCACAACTCCTTGATGGGAGCCTCCAAATTAGGCACGATTTTCGGTTTCCAAGTGGGACTCACAGCAGCTCAAACCAATGTGAAAAAAATTGGAGAAATCGTCGAGCGAGAAGGTGGATCCAAGTTGGATTCGATTTATAATGCAGGATTGATGGCCTCTGTTGGAATTCCTTTTGGTATTTCATTTGAAGCTGTAGTCATCCCCACTATGAAAGCGGATGGTACAAAAATATCAGCCACTTCTGGTGCTATTAAAATGAATATTAACGAAGTGATCCCCATATTACCAGTTAACCTAGCGATCCGTGGAATTGCCTCGACAGCTGAATTATCCTTTGATCAAAGTGGCGGTAAAATTAAAAACGAAACTACCATTACAGGTGCTCAATTATTATTCAGCCCTATGATTCCTTTAGTAGAGCCCTACGTTGGAATTGGATTGTTAAACTCTGAAAATAAATTGTCTGCTACGATTGCTGGAATTTTTGACCCTGCTTATTCGGTGGCTGATAGTAAATCAAAATCAGTTTCTGGCACTCAGATTTTAGCAGGTGTGGAAGTGAACTTACTGCTTATTAAATTAGGTGTGGAATACAGTTCAGCTTTTGGTAACGACCGTGTCGGAGCTAAACTATCAATCGGTTTTTAATTTTTATCTTTAACATCGGGGGATTTCGCTTTGAAGCTCCCCTGAAGTTCCGCTTGAAATCCACAAAATTGTAAGCGGCAAAGACCTTCTTGATCATTGACTTGGAAAGAAGCAGTGCCATCAGTTGCACTGACCTTCGAGATCTTCAAAACACATTGTGCTTTTTTGCCACGGTTGAGTTGCGGACTGATCTGACTACGAAAAACCAGTTGGTTTTTTTCCAGTGTGGCTTTGCCCACTAACTGACAAGACTGCATATTTTTCGTGTGCGTTTCGATCAGAACCTGAGCTTCTGAATCATTGATCGCATTGATCTTTAATCGGTTTTCAACGTTTTTGACTGTCTTGTTTTCAGATGTGACAAATACATTTTGAGTGAAAAAATAATCTCCGCTGAAATCAGTCGCTTTGAGATTTGTTTCAGCGGAGAGTTGATAAGATAATAATAGTAATAAGGGCATTAGTTTCTTCATGCCCTCAAAACTACATCATAGAACTTTGTGCGGCAACGACATCGGCTTTGATGTTTTGTGTCAATTCATGGGTTTGGTGAATCTCGAGGCCTAGAAATTGACCCATTTGAGTAAGGGTAGAAGCGGAAGGGTTTTGACCTTTTGACATCAAAATCAGATCTTGGGCTTCAATACCTAATTTTGTAAGACCAGAAAGATCGCCTTTTTGAGCCTTCACAAGTTCATTGGTTAATAAATGAGCTTGAGTGGCTGTGAGGTCATACTTAACCGCGACTCTTTCAACGGGTGATAATTGGCTTAAGTTAACTTCAGAGTGGTAGCGTCTTCGCCCCGGTCGGTAACGTGGAGGGTTGGGTCGATAGTTATGATGATGGTCATCATCGGCAATTATGGCACCAACGACAAGACCTGCTCCAAATGAAATTTGTGAGTCAGTACAGGCGGTTAGGCTTAATGCAGTGGTTGCTAGTATCAATGCAGAAAAAAATGATTTCATAAATTCCCCCTTAGGATGTGGTGGCGAAAGGTCCCCGAAATTGAGGTCAGCTGAGGTATTAGCAAGCTTGAGGCCAAGCTCATGAAGCTAAGCATTATAATTTTTTTGAAATTGCTGACCACAACTTGTTTATTGGTCTACGATTTTTAAATGAAAATAATTTTATTAATATTATTGTTAAGTTACTCACATTCTTGGTCAGCACTGCCAGCAAAGCCTGTGGTTCAAAGACAAATCGGTGGAACGGCTGGCCCTGGATTTAGTTTGCTTAAAATTCAACACATGGTGCCAAGTAAAAAGGGTATCGAAAGAGTGGTTTTTCACATAGGCACTAAAGAGGGTTATTTTCTTAAGGGAACTCCAGGTTATTTCAATGCTCTTAATAAAGATAAAAGAATCATTCTGGATTTTTCTCAAATGCCATTTTCGAAACTCAGTGAAAAATCTGTGCAAGAAATTTTTAAAAATTCCAATCTTATAAAAAAAACTCAGCTGATCAAAGATCCCATGGATCAAAGTTTATCAGTTGTATTACATTTGCACCAACAAGCTAAAATTAAGCTGACTCCCATCAAAGGCGAGAAACAAACGGCACGCCTTGTTCTTGATATTGTAAAAAAATGAAGTGTCTCGCGGTTCTGATTCTTTTTGGGTGGTCTCTAGCTTCAGCAAAAATTTTTAATATGAAAGACACCACACTAGCAGGCTATTTGACGGCCCAGTACGCCGAGTCCAGTGTGGGAACTGATTTCTTTGAAGGTGAAAGTTCAGCCACTGACTATTCGAAAGGTTTCAAAAAAAATATCGGAACCGATTTTGGTTTGATTTACCGAACCCATTATTTTGCTTGGATTTTTGGTTTTGAATTTATCAAACCTGATAAGTTAAAAAATGCTGTGGCCTCCACAGCAGGAACTCAGAATTACAATTATTCCTCTGAGATTAGTTATCTGGCACCGAAAGTGGGTCTTGAGCTTTTTCTTTATAACGATAATTCTCAGCGAATTTCACTGCAAGGATCTGTGGGGACAGCCAGTCTTTCGACAAAAACAGATTATTCAGCAGTGACCATTGCGCCTAACTCTGATTTTACCATAGAAGGCAAAGGGGCCGCTAATTTACTCAATGTCAGTTTGGGTTCCGAGTGGCATTGGATTGATAATACAGCCCTTCAATTACAGGTGGGCTACAGAGCTTTGCATTTCAAAAAAATTAAAGCAGCGACAGATGTGGCGTCTTCATTTCAAGGGGCCATAACGAAAGGCACTCGTTTAAATAAATTAGACGGGTCTGCTTTAGATTATAACTTTTCGGGGTATTTTGTTAATTTATCCATGAGAATTTGGATTTTCTAATCGTACATTTCATCAATAGTAAGTTGATACTTTTCAATTAACTTTTTTCTTTTTAATTTCAAAGATGGAGTCAGTTCTCCGCCTTCGACAGTCCAAGTATCAAAAGTGATTTCAAATTTTTTGATACTTTCAAAGCTTGCCAATTCTGCATTCACTTTTGCCACTTGTGATCGGATCGCTTCCTTTATGACTGCACTGTTTTTGTCTTGATGAAGCTGTTGATCCACTTGTAACAAAGCTACAACGTACTTTCTTTGGTCTCCAAGGACTAGAGCTTGCGAAATCATGGGACTTTCTTTTAAAAGTGTTTCAAGTTTTTGGGGGGCTACGTATTTTCCACCTGAGGTTTTTATTAAGTCCTTTTTTCTGTCCGTTATGATCAACTCACCTGATGGTAAAACTTCTCCGATATCTCCAGTTTTAAACCAGCCTTTTTCAAAAGCTGATTCTGTTTCTGCGGGCAAATTGTAGTACTCAGTCATCACTTTTTTACTTTTAATTAAAATCTCACCATCGGCTGCTATTTTAATTTGTACATCTCCGATGGGCTTTCCCACCGTACCAATTTTGTAATCATAATCACGGTTCACTGTAATAGCAGCTGTGGTTTCAGTTAAGCCATAACCCTCTAAAATTAAAACTCCGCAAAAATAAAAAAATTCTGCAATTTCTTTTGATAATGGGGCTCCGCCGCTGATAGCAAAGCGTAACTGACCACCAAAAAGATTGCGAATTTTAGAAAAAACAAGTTCGTCAGCCAATTTATTTTTAAGAGCTAATTCTAAGGGGACTTTTCTTTTGGCCAACCTGTAAAAACTAACTTCTTTTCCTACCTCGAGGGCCCAATGAAAAACTTTTCGTTTTAAACCAAAAGTTTCCATTTGAGAAAGGATGGATTCATAAAATTTTTCAAAAATTCGTGGTACTGAAACTAATAATGTAGGCTTCACGTCTTGTAAGTGATCACGAAGTTTTTCAATTTTTTCAGCAATAGCGATAGTGGAACCCCAATATAAATGCGCCCAAATTTCAACACGACCTAGAATATGTGAAAGCGGTAAAAAGCTAAGAGTTCTGTCCAGAGAAGTCATAGCCCATTCAAAGGCCTCAACAACTTCGGACTGGATTTGCTCTTGAGTTATACAAACTCCTTTTGGCAATCCAGTGGTGCCTGAAGTATAAACCAAAGTGGCTAAATCTTTTTTTTCATAAACTATTTTACTCTGGAAATCAAAATCTTGATTTTGCTTGATCGCTAAAAACTGCTCCCACTCTGAAGTCGTGATATCAATGATCAGCTTCAATTTTTCACACTTTTTTTGAGTTTGTAAATGTAGTGATTTTTGGTCAGTGAATAAAACTTCAGACTCAGAGTCATTTAAAATATGAGTCACTTCAGCTGCCGTTGATGAGCTATAAATGGGAACTGTGACCAGTTTGATCAATTGTGATGCAAAATCCAGCAGTAACCACTCGAGGCAGGAATTGGCGTGGATGGCAATACGACTGCCTTTTTTAAGACCCAACTTTTGCAATGCTAATGCCGTTTTACCAATTTGCTTTTGATAGTCAGTCCAGGAAATTTCGAAGCGTTGGTTATTTTTATAAAAAATAACCGCAGTACCTGTGTGGGAACTCATTGATATTATTTTCTCTGGTAACACTTGAGATGGTTGTCTCATGATCAGGGCTGATTTTTCTCGGGGCGAAGAATCAACTCGACACTTTTGGATTCATTTTCGCCTAGAACAACTGTTCGCTCGGCTTTAAGGCCCAAAAATGAGTTTTGAACTTTGATGATAACTGGAATGCCTGCAGGCAATCGATAATTTCGAAGGGGTAAGGGCTCTGAAATCTTTGTTCCATTGATTTCAATCTCAGGCGACGCACCACCATTAATAAGTGATAAATTAAGAACTCCTACACGGCCTGACATGAGTGTGGCTCTAAACGTTTTCCCATTTTCTTGAGCCATAAAAGAGGCCTCATAAAGCTGATATCCCGATTTTTCTAAACGTAGTTTAACGTCTTTATTGGCTGGAATTTGCGCTTGAGCAGGGGTCAGGGAACCAATACTATTTCCATCGATATAGATTTGGGCACCTAAAGGTTCTGAAGTGATTGTAACAGTCACAAGTCCAGTGGCAGAAAGATCAGCGCTTCCTGATTCAGGTGGATTTGATGTGGTTTCGGTTTTTACACCTGCCGCTTTTGTTTTTAATCCCATGTTAAGAATTTGAGCGATAACTTTTGGATTTTTATAAGCATAAAATCCACCGCCTGCGACCAGAATTAAAACAATGATCATTGTTAAAGAATCGAAACTGCTTTGTGAGTTGGCGGGTATTCGAGTTCGAGTCGATATTGGAATGTGAGTACGAGTTCCACCAGCTGAAGTGTTCGTATTCATTTTTGCTTTTTTAACTTTAGCAGTTGTTTTTCTTTCATCACCATCAGAAAGGCTGATTTTGATTTCAGAATCAGTTTCTATGTTTAACTTTTCATTAGCCACAGAATCATTAGGGACAGGAGGCAGCCCTGAAATTTGGCTGGGATTTAAAAAAGAATGACTGGACTCGCTGTCACTATCGTTGTCTGGTGCATAAGTGAAGTGACTTTGGAATAATCAACCAGCTTCTTTTTAGACTCTGTGTAGAACTCTGAGAAAGTATTTTTGATAAAAACAGAAAAATCCTGCGGAGAAAAATCAGGATACTGCACATTCAAAAAGCGATTCAAATCTTTTTGAAATGCAGCTGCTGTTTGAAAACGCTGTGTTTTATCTTTTGCTAAAGCTTTAAGAACAATGTTTTCCAATTCCACAGGAATACTAGGATTAATTTTTCGTATAGAAGGAATTTGGCACTCTCGAATTTTTCTTAAAATAGCAGCTTCGCTGTTGGAAGTGAAAAGTCGATCGTTGGCTAACATTTCCCAAAGGACAATACCCAAGGAAAACAAGTCAGTTCGGCTATCAACGACCTGGCCATCGGCTTGTTCAGGGCTCATATAGCCAAATTTACCTTTTAAAGTTCCAGCCTGGGTGGCCTCCATCTGGCTTTCTGCTTTTGCGATTCCAAAGTCGATGACTTTTACTTCGCCTTCAAAGCTCAGCATGATGTTTTGAGGGCTCATATCTCGGTGCACTAAATTGAGAGGTCGTCCTGTAGTCCCGTTGATCAAACGATGGGCGTGATCAAGACCAGCAGCCACTTCTTTGATCATGTAGACGATTTGTTCGATTGAAAATTGAATATTTCTTTTTTTGATTTCGTTAAGAACCTGTCTGAGGTTTCGGCCTTCAACATATTCCATAACAAGGAAAAACTGACCTTGTTCGATACCAAATTCATAAATTGAAACCACGCTACCATGATTAAGATTAACAGCGATCTTGGCCTCTTCTTTAAACATGTCAATGAATTCTCGTTTATCTGAATATTGAGGCAAGATTCTTTTAACAGCTAAAAATTTATTAACACCGCTTGCACCTAGCGACTTCGCAAGAAACACCTCGGCCATACCGCCGGCGGCGAGTCTTTCTAGAAGAATAAATTTGCCAAACTGTTCAAACTTATGTGACATGAATGAATTCCATTTCAATTTATTTATCGGTTGATCGGAAAAATTTCTTAATGAATACAAGGGGTTTTCTATGCGTTGGATTGGACTAACGGGTGGTCTAGGGACAGGTAAATCCACTGTCACCCACTTTTTTTTAAAAATGGGAATCCCAGTTATAGACGCTGATAAGCTGGCCAAACAAGTTCTGGAACCTGGAACACCAGGTTTGAATCAAGTCAAACTTGCCTTTGGTCCAGAATTCGTTCAAGCCGATGGTTCGTTAAATAGAAAACTTTTGGCAGATCAAGTTTTCTCGAGCCCAGAAAAACTTTTAAAATTGGAATCCATCGTCCATCCTTTGGTCCAGTTGGAAGTCAAAAATCAAAAACAATGGTTAGAAGATCAGGGGACGAATTGGGCTGTTTATGATGTGCCCCTTTTGTTTGAAAAAAATCTTCAAGGTCAATTCGATCAAATTATTTTAGTCACCAGTTCTTTTGACAAACAGCTTCAGCGCTTGAAGCTCAGAAACCATTGGAATGATGACGAAATCAACAAACGTATTAAAGCACAATGGCCATTGCAGAATAAAATAGCACTGAGTCATCATGTTATTGAAAATAACGGTTCCATGGCAGAACTTGAAAAAAAAGTTGCGACATTGGTCGAGTTGCTGAATGATCAAGTCTAAACAAGGAGTTTACCTATGCTAACTAAATTTGCTTTTCTTATATTCTCGTTTTTAATGACCAATCAGGCTTACGCTAACGTTTCCGTTTCCCTATCCACTTCTCAATCTCAGCCCCAAGCGTTTATTCAACCCTTGGATTCTACATTTTTGTTTTATAATTTCGGTTCAATTTTTACGAATTCAACTCGCTATGTTCGCTACGACGTAACAAACACTGGCACTGTACCCTTGCAATTTAATGGTGCTGACATTTCAGGATCTTTTGATTTTGATGGATATCACAACTGTTCAAACGGTCTTGTTCCTCGTCAACAATGTATTTTTGAAATTAGTTATCGCCCTTTTTCTCCTGGTCTTGATTTTGGACGCTTCACAATTTCTTTCTCAGGAAACAATACAATCGTAGTTGATTTACGCGGTGAAGGTATTTAATTAAAATTCTGTTTGCCATCCGGTTTGGACATGAAATGCCAAGCCGGGTAAACCTAAGTGCAACCCCATCTCAAATGTAATTCCACTGTTCCAAGGTCCAATGTCTAACATCCCAACAGCAGCTGATCCCCTAAAGTTTTCAAGTCGAGTGATTGATGATAATCCGTCCTCGGGATCAGCAAAAAATGACAATCCATATTTAAAATAAGGTTCAAACAAAGCGTACTGATCAATCAATTGACGCTCGGACCATTGAAACCAAGCCAAGTCACCTGACAGCCAATGGGCTTGGTATTCTCTTGATAATAAATGTTCATAGGTATGGCTATAGGAAATACCCCATGCTGTTTGTTGATCTGATGAACCTGTTTGACCCACATCTCCGACCAGCCAACTCAGTGTGCCTTTAATAGCATTAAAATGAGAACTTGTTGGTGATAGGGCTGCACTTTCTAGCAAAGGATCAGAGACCTCTGACAAAGGCTCTATTTTATTATCAGAATTAAGATTTTCTAATTGCGGAGCTGCCATTGAAACTGAGAGTGACAACATCACGACAAAGGTCAAAAAGATTGGCATTTGAAAATGAAGCATATCCTCTATCATGTTTTGTTTTTACAATCTTGGGTAGGCCTGTTTTAGGAGACTTCAAGTGTTTCGATTTTTACTTTATGTGTTTTTATTTTCACAAATAGTTGTTGCTGAAGAAGCGGCAAAATACACCAATGTCATCCATCAACATTATCAATCCAGTCGAGCACTAGGAATGGGAAATGCATTCGTTGCCGTTGCTAATGATTACTCAGCGCTTTTTTACAATCCTGCAGGTCTTGCAAATTTGGATGAAAATCATTTGGATATGAGCTTTGATGTGGGCGGCTCACCTGAATTAGCTAAGCTTTTAAAAGATATTGATGATGCTCAAGCCACTGTTGGATCTGATTCAGATAAACAACAGGCCATCGCAAACGTACTAGAAGATTATTACGGAAAAAGAATGGGAGTTCGCGTGGGTGCACCCCAGGCGATCTGGGCCAGACCAGGTTGGGCCATCGCTGTTATTCCCATGGATTTTACTTTACGCACCAGTATTCATAGCAGTGTGGGTACATCGATCAATGCAACAGCCTATGCCGATACTACCGTGGCCTATGGTTACGGCGATAAAGTTAAAGGCTTTGAATATGGACAGCTCAGCTGGGGAGTGACCGCTAAGGCTGTTCACCGAGGTTATTTCAGTCAAAATGTGAATGTGGTCGAACTCGCAGCAGATCCCAATCTTATCTCCGAAAAAGATTTAAGCTCTGGATACACTGTGGATGCAGATTTAGGTCTTCTGTGGAAACCAACAGTTCCTGATGAAGGATTCTTTTCCGTGTTTCAATTGGCTGAACCTACATTTGGACTGGTAGTTAGAAATGCATTGGAACTTGGTTTTAATGGGCCCGGATTTTTAGGTGATAAGTCTAATGAGTTAGAACCTGAAAGACTTTTTCGCGTCATTGATATTGGCACGAAGTGGGAGTACCCCAGTTTTTGGTTGTTCGGTGGGCGTGGAGTCATGGATTTTAAAAATATTCTGCACCCCGAATACACCTTCATGAAGGGCCTCCATTTAGGATTTGAGTTTGATTGGACTGTGGCCTCATGGTGGAAGGGTCAGTACCGAGTGGGTTACAGCCAAGGATACTGGACGGCAGGTTTGTCCGCTCTTTTCACTATTTTTAATCTTGATCTTGCTTCTTATGCAGAAGAAATGGGAACAAAAAGTACTCCCATTGAAAATCGATATTACATGCTTAAAGCAAGTATGAATTTTTAGGAGTGTTGGCTATGAAGATTTTTTTTCTAATTATAACTTTAATTTTTGCATCTTCTTGCAGTGAAAAAACCACGGATCTAGATAAAATCATAGATGCTCAAGAGTGTTTGGATCAATACACAGTTAATAATTCGGGTGATCTGAATGTCTGCCTTCAAAAAGTAGAGGGACTTGAAACTCCGGCGGCTTATAACATTCGTTGTTCGGTGGGATATATTGGTGAAGGCATCACAACAACCACCCTAGTGAATGCTTTTGCGCTTATCGAAACTGTGAGTGCTTCTTCAATAGAAAGTTTTCTGGACGCCATTTCATTTGATGCTGCCGTCACCGGAACTTCTGTTGGAGTGAATGCCAATTTTGCATCAGCAGGAGAAACAAATAATAACTGTGCAAAATCTTTTGCAAAAGGGGCAACAATATTATCAACCTATTCTTATATCACCAATACGCTTTATAAAACAGCTTGTGACAATAATGCAGGCAACTGTAATCAACAAGCCGCAGATATTGGAACAAGTCTTGTACTTGTAGGACTTGGATCAGAAAATGCAACGGCTGCATTAATTGGTGCTGCTGTTATTCAAGCTAAAACAGTCAGTTGTTCTTCAGGTGCTACTAATGAAACTTTGTGTGACATCGTCGACAACGCCGTAGCGAATGCTGGGGGAACATCAAATCCCACAGCTGTCGGTGTTGAATTCGCCCAGTACATCGCTACCCTCTAATACATAAGTCCAGTTTCTATCAATATGTCTCAATCTGAGGCTGAATCTGCCGATAAGAAACTATAAAGGAGTCGACGGAAATGACTCGTATTGGTTTCTTCATAATTTTGATATTCTTTAACGTGGCACAGGCTCAATTTAATGAGCGCCGTGAATTCTATAAAGGACTTCGCTATCAAGCCATGGGAGGCGCGATGGTCGCCGTTGCCAATGACGAAACTGCACTTCTTGCTAACCCAGCAGGTCTTGGGCGTCTTCGTGATGTTTATGGAACATTGATCGATCCTGAATTGGAAATGAGCAATACTGCTATAAAAGCTTATAATAAAAAAGCTTTCACGGAACCTTTAAGCTTAAAAGATATTTCTGATTCCATGTTAGCTCAGCCAGGTGAAATCTATACAGCCAGACAGCAAATCATGCCTTCCTTTGTTGCGAAAAATTTTGGTATCGCACTGCTAAAGAAAACAGATTTACAAGTTCGAGCCAATTCAGCCACTTCCGTTGATGCTTTTTACCGAGATGATGTAGGAGTTCTACTGGGTTACAATTTGCGACTTTTTGAAGGTCGCATCAAAATTGGTGTGACTGGAAAATTAATTTCTAGAAATGAAGTGGACCAACTGGCATTGGATCCCACCACACAATCTTTAAGTTTAAAGTCATTAGCAACAGCAGGACTTGCCACATCGGGAATGGGTTTTGGTTTTGATACAGGTATTATTATGACAGCTCCTTGGACATGGCTTCCCACAATAGCAGCAGTCTACAGAGACGTGGGTGGAATGAGTTTCACTCAAGATGCTTTGTTACCCCTTGATGGAGCGGGTGAACCTTCACAAGTGAAAAGTGACCTTGATGTGGGTGTATCATTATTTCCCATTCATAGTAATAGTGTCCGCTCGACTTTTGCTCTTGAGTACCGAGGCCTAATGACCCAATCCGATCAAGAAGACAAAGCAAAATTGATGTATGCCGGTTATGAAGCCAATTACAATGACTTCATGTTTTTTAGAGCTGGTTATCATCAAAGATACTGGACAGCAGGTTTTGAGATCGCATCTGAACGAGCACAACTGCAATTTTCATCCTACGGTGAAGAAATTGGCACAAAAGACAATCCAAAGGAGGATCGACGATGGGCCATCAAACTCGTATATCGCTTCTAAAGATTTTCATTCTTATTTTTTGTTTTGTGAATACTTCATGCGGTGGAAATGTCTTTCAAGAATCGGCCAGTCAATCCACTGATGATGCTATTTTTGAAGCTGTGCAAAGAGCAACAAATGATGGAGATTATGCAGCAGCTGTAGCCTTTATAAATAATAATCCAGGTGTTGTTCCATCAACACGTGAAGAAAAAATGATCTTTGGAAGTGCACTGGCTGGAAATTGTGGAGTTACCTTTACTGGCCTTGTTGATGTGATCGCAAATAATATGATATCGGGGACAGTTGTTCTTTACACGATGACTTCATTTTCAGCGATTACGACGAATGCAAATGATTGTTCAAGAGCACAAACAATTATTGAAAGTATTGGCGATGTAAATAGTCGAACACTCAGTGAAAATTTAGCTCTTTTTCTGTTAGGTTTCTCGAAATTTGGAACTTTTTTAAAAGAATCTGCTGATAAAGTGGCACCGTTTGGAACAGTCGATGGTGGATTTAATGCTTGTACTACTAGCACAGCAACGGGTTTACCACTAGAGGACGTGAAAGATATGATGTCAGGACTAGCTATGATGTTGCAGACTTCACCGAATTTAACGACCTATTTAGGGACTAGCTTAGGAACAAGTCTTAGCGCTATTCAAACAGCTTGCGGGGATTCATGCCTACAAACAGATCCCTCAGCAATTGATGAATCTGTTCCCAGTGTTGAGGCTGATATTTTAAATTTTAGAAAGCTTATTGCAAGTAATGAAAGTGGGGTCGGTGGGTGCGCTTTTGTCTCATGCTGTCCTCCTTAGTTTTTCTTTTATTCGGCCAAAATTCCTTTGCTCGAGATATATTTGAGTATCAAAGGCCAGCGTGGGCTTTGGGTATGGGCGGTGTTTATACGCCTTTTCCTAGAACCGGCGATATTCCCACAGCCAATCCTGCCTACTTATCAAAAGTAAAAGAAATCAGTCTGGAACTTTTGAACCTGGAAGTTAAATCTTCAGGTTTAAAAGATTTAGAAAACTTTGAAGATCTACCTGATATTGATGGTCTTGAAGATTTAGAAACTCTTTATGGAAAGCCCTTTCAAACGGGTGGTGATGGCAGACTTTCAATAGTGGCACCTAACTTTGGATTTTCCGGTTTCACCAATGTTTATATAAGAACTTACTTCAGCAATCCTTTGGTTCCCGAATGGTATGTTAACTATTTAAACGACTATGGCCTCACAGTGGCTTTTGCAAAAGAATTATCCCCTGAATTATCGGTAGGCATTGCTTTAAAAAGAATCAATCGAACGGGTGGTGATGTCACAGTTGGCTTGGATAAAATTCAAGAGTATATTGATTCAGATGATGATCAGGATATAATTCTTGATTTAGTTAATAATAAAGGAATCGGTTACGGAGTTGATCTTTCCTTGTTGAATATGACGACAGATTCAAGCCCCACCATTACCACTCTGGTGTGGAAAGATGTGGGGAGAACGACTTTTCAAAAAGAAGGGGGTTTAAAAAATCCACCTTCAATTCGCGATAATCTAATACTCGGTTTGGGATATGTTTGGGATGGCCCTGGTTTTGGCTTTAAGACAGGTCTTGAGTTTCGTCATTTATTAACTTCTGAAGTTCAATTTGGTAATAAAATTCATACTGGAATTGAGTTTTCATTGCCTTTGATCGATTTAAGAGCGGGATTAAGTCAAGGTTATATGACCTACGGTGCAGGAATTGATCTTTGGATATTACGTGTCGAGGCGGCTCAATTCACCGAGGAATTTGGAGCCTATCCAGGGCAAACTCCCGAAACCAGGCTTCAATTGTCTGTTACAATTGATTTATCTGTGGATGCTGATTTTAATTTTACTTCGAAAACTGGAGCCAACGGTAAAAGGGCGAAACTCAAGCAGAGACGCTGAGTCAGAGAGTGACCAATGTCACTGTTGTCGATCAAAATAACAAAATGTTAAAAACCCAAATCATTTCTGATTCCCAATCCGTTTTGCAAGTTTTAGAAAAAATGGATTTAAAATCAGAAACATGGATTTTATCAGATCTAAGAACAAAAAAATCCATTCAGGATTATTTTTTAAAAACCTATGGGTATTATCCAGAAGAAGCTGTTTTAAGAGCATCTGATTTATGGAAGAAAATTTTATTTCGGGCTCATCCTTCCATTCAGATCCTTTCTCATCAGGCGTTACTGGTGCACATTCGATTTTTTATAAAACGTTACTCTGAGGAATTACAAATTCCTTTAGGTAGTGAGCCCACCCTATTGAAATGGATGAATGATTTTGCACCTTTGTATTTTCATCCAGAGGGAATTTCTAAAGTAGAGGAATTTTGGAGTGAATTTCCAGATGAATCTTTGAATTGGAAAAATTGGTGGTTTCGCGCTAGGGCGGCCTTTTCCTACTTTGAAAGCCAGCAGCTATTAATTTCACAGTGGATTCCAAGTTATTTACAGAATGAAAATAAAATCGAAAAATATTGGAGCAGGCCTTTGGTGATCGATCTTGGAGGTCAATTTTCGTCTGTGGAGGCCGGACTCTTTCAAAATCTTGCAAAATCTCAGGATGTATTAATTTTAAGGCCACAGCTGGATGAAAAATCTCAATTCGATAATTTACTTAGACCTTATGAAGAACTCCAAGGTTTTTCACAAATTCAAAGTTCGCTTAAAAATACAAATAAAGTAGAAACAGATTTGAAAGTAATAAGATTAAGTTCGACTTTAAGTTCATTTCAGTCAGCTGTTTCACAAATCAGGCAGTGGATTGAATCTGGGGTCAAGCCTTCTGAGATTGCCCTTGTTATGCCTGATGTTGAAGAAACTTGGCCATGCTTACGTTTTTATTTAGATAGTGAAGGAATTCCTTTTGCCAGAGAAACAAAAATTTCTTTGCAAAGCCTACCAGAGGTTCAAGCCTATTTAGCAAGACTCAGATCCATTGGACGAAATCTTTCAAGCCGAGACCTTGAATTAAGTCTTTTTACAGGCAATGAAAAAACTGAAATTCAATTTGAAAAATTTGTGTCTCTTTTTACTCATCTTTATGAAGAGTCCGATTACTCCCGTCATCAATTGGCATTGGAAGTGATTCAACAAGAATTTAATCCTTTAAATCCGATAACAGCTGATGAATTTTTAATTAGAATGATTCAAGTTTGGAACACTCAAGAAATTCCTTACTGGCTGGAATCACTGCTGAAACAAATTTTAGCTCAATTTCAAACTCCTCTATTAGTGCCATGGTCAGAGTGGGTGTTACTGACTGAGGGCTTAATATCATCAACAGAATCCACAGAAAGTATAGGCCATCCAGACGGAATTGTTATAACAAGTTTAGCTGCCACTCACTTTTTAAAAGCTGATTATCTTATTCTCTTAGAAATGACTGAAGAAAATCTCAAAAATTCAGGGCGAAGAGGTTTACCTTCATCAGCTGCTCAATTGATATCAAAACAGCTTGGTTTTTGGTTGCAGGATCCTGATACAAGTCATCTTGAATACGAACTTGCTTGGTTATTACAAAAAAAAACCAAACAAACGAGATTTTACTTTTCTGAAGTTTCACTTTCGGGTGAGCTTCAAACGGCCTGCTCAACATGGATATCATGGGCACAAAGACTTAAAAAAATTGATGGGACTCAGGTTTTTCCTACAGTTGTGGATGCAAAAATGATAAAAGACATCAATCGACTAAATATAAGGTTTCAGCAAGATATAAACAAAGTGCCGCTTGAAAATTTAAAAAGTATCAATGTTCAGAAACTATCACCTTCAGCCATCGAATCCTTTCTTAATTGTCCTTTTATTTATTATGCAAGACAGTCAGTGGGTTTGAAAGTTTATCCTGAGCTCAATCTTGAACAGGATCCTCGTGATAAAGGGCAAATTATTCACAAAATTTTTGAAAAAGTTTTGAATCATGATTCTCGAGGTTTTGATGAAATCGTTGATTCTGCTGTTGAAGAGCTAAAATTGGTCATTGATCCTGCACTGTGGCCTGTCATGAAAAAGAAATTTGTTCAGCTGCTTAATCGCTTTGTCGAGTTTGAGAAAAATTGGAATACAAAGTTTAATCAAACTGAAAAACATCATTTAGAGGTGAAATGGAAAGGTCAGCTTGAAGGAATCTCAATCAGTGGGCAAATTGACCGAATTGATCAGTCAAAAATGGGTCATTTAATCATTCTTGACTACAAAAACTCAAAGTCACAATTGAAGGGAGCCCACCAGTGGCTAGAAGCTCGTAATATTCAAATGTTGTTTTATGTTTGGGCTCTTCAACAAAATTGGGTGGCAGACATTCAAGGAGAAGTGGTAGCAGCTCTGTATTATGTCGTGAAAGACTTTGATCGAACAATAGGTCTCGAATCCAATGAAGCCATCGAGGGCTTTTATCAACCAAGTTCTAAGAAGAAGCAAAAATTAGATCAAAATCAGCTGATGCAAGACTTTGAAATCTATTTGAAAGAAACAATCAAGCGAATACAATCCGGAGAGATCAATCCGGCTCCCTTTAAAGAAGAAACCTGTGAAAGATGTGATTGGAGGAAAGTATGCAGAGCACAGCATCTTTCGTAAAATCAAAAATTATACAAGCTGGTGCTGGTGCTGGTAAAACTACCCGTTTGATTCAGACTTTCATCGATTTCGCCAATGACTATAAAAATGAACATGGAAAATATCCCAGAATTGTTGTTAGTACATTCACTAAGAAGGCCACTCAAGAGCTTAAGGAAAGATTGATTTCAAAGGCCTATGAACTTAATGACCTCGAAATGGTTCGTTGGATCGGGCGGCCTTCACAGGTTCACATATCGACTTTACATGGTTTATTAGTTCCTTTCTTAAGTCGCTATGGAAATTCCTGTGGACTCAATCCTGAAATTAAAATTATAAGCCAACTGGATCTAAACAAGTTATACAGAAAAATTGTAAAAAAAATTCTAACAGCAAATCCTGATCATCTAGAAATTTTAGATGAATTAAGTTGGGATGAATTAATTCAAAATTTATTAATTTGTTACAACAAAAAAAGTGAGCATGGGGTTTTGAATTTTGATTCAGCTGAAGAAATTAAAAAGTGGTCAGAAAGTGAATTTTCCAATTGGATTCATTCACGACAAATTTTAAAAACTTCTTTTGAAGGTATTCAACTTTCGGAATCCTGGATCAATTACTTACAGGATTTTTTTCGCCATGTGGAAAATTGGAATGAAGTTTCAGATTGGCTTGATTTTCTAGGACGAAAGCCCCCTTTTAAAGCAGACAAACCAGCCTTTTCCACCGATCTTCATGATCGACTGATTGAAGTTAAAGAATTAGCTGAAAAGCGTATCAGCCAGTCCCTAATTTTTTCTAAAAATTGGGCTCGCTTCGATCAAGTTCAAAAAATATTTTGCAAAATTTTTGATTTATTTTCCCAACAATTACTAGAGACTCAACTTGCTACAGGAAAACTTTCTTTATCAGATTTAGAAAATTTAAGCTTGGAAGTCATTCGCAGAGATCCAAGTGTGGCTCAGTCTTTTTCTCGTGATTGGGATTTTTGGATGATTGATGAGTATCAGGACACAGCTCCAGTGCAAGTTCAGTTACTAAAAGCTTTTATGCAGAATTCACCACACTTTATAGTAGGGGACCCTCAGCAAAGCATTTACTTGTTTCGTGGAGCTCGGACTGAAGTTTTCCAAGAAAAGGTACAGGATCTGATAAGCCGTAATCAAAGCTTCGAGCAAATGAATTACAATTATCGATCTAGCTTCGAACTTGTTCAATTTTTCAATTCCTTATTTACCGGTTTTTCAACTCAGTTTATGCAGATGCAAGCTTTTAAAAAACCAGAAATTCATTCGACAACTGCAGTACAAATTTCCGTAGTTCCAGAAGTTGATAGCCTAGAAGATTCTGAAATTTTAACTGTGTTAGCACAGATCCAAAAATTAATCGAATCTGGTGTTCAACCACAAAGTATTGCCATACTTGCAAGAAGTAATGCAAAATTGAAAAGCTGTTTGAAGTTGTCTCAAAAATACAAGATAGGTCTGGAATCACCTAATTTATCTGATTTTTGGAAGCGTCGAGAAATATTAGACCTTATTTTTTTAACTCAGTTTTTGATTAATCCTCACAACAACATTAATTTTTTTGGTCTTCTGCGTTCCCCTGGTTTTTTTGTTGAAGACGAATTATTGCTAAATCTTCATGGATCCAATTCTTATTGGCTTCAGGCCTGTCAGTCGTCTGATCAGGATTTTAAAAAGGTTACAACTGAGCTGCAAAAATTGATGAAAGTGGCAAGCCAGTGGGGTATCAGCCAAGCTATTTTTCAATTTTTAACAGAATCTGACTTCCTTTTAGCAAGTCAATTAATTGATTCCACGGGTCGCAGAGAAGCTAATATTTGGAAATTTTTAACTGAACTAAGAATAAAAGAAAAGCAGCCAGGGGTGAATCTTTTAGAATTTTTAGATGAAATTATGCTGGGTGAAAATATTGATGTGGATGTGCAAAGCCAAGAAGCTCCACCTCTGATTGAACCCAACCGAGTGCACCTCATGACAGTGCATGCTTCTAAGGGACTTGAGTTTGACTATGTGTTTTTATTAAGTATCGGCCAAGAATCGGCTCTAAGTCAGAATCAGATCTTAAGTTTTGATGAAATATCAAAAACTGTTTCTGTGGCCATTCGTGATGATAATGGAAAATGGATGTATTCACCTTTATCAGAAAAGGTTCGGGATACTTTAAGAACACGGGAAAAAGAAGAATCCTTACGGGTCTTATATGTGGCAGCCACCCGAGCTAAAAAATCGCTCTGGTTAAGCACCAAATCCCAGTTCAAGAAAAATTCGTGGTGGGGAATGTGGCCCTTGTCACAACAACTAGGGACCCATGAAAATTACATTGTGCAGGAAATTTTTGAAACTCCAAAAGTTTATCAAGATCCCAATGTTGGGGATATAAAGTCTTTGTTTCCTTTAAATTATGAATTATCAGAAACTCTTGTTAGAAAATCGGTGACCCAGGTTTTAGAAGAAAATAAAAGCTATGAAAATGTCGCAGGTATTAAGAGTAATAAAATAGAAGCTTTAAAAAAGGCTCAATTGGGAACTTACCTTCATCGTGTCTTTGAATCTTTAGCTTTGAATCAAGACAACTTAGAAGTGGATGATAAGTGGAAACAGTCCGTGGACTACCTATTGAATCTGAAAGAAGTTCCTATGAAGCTTATTCTTCAACAGGGATTTCCAGAGTGGGGTTTTTCAGTACAAATGGATCAATATGTCCTTCAAGGTACCATCGATCTATGGGCTGACTTAGATGATGCCGTCTACATAGTGGACTATAAAACAGGAAGTCATCGCTATTCTGATTCTGCCATCAGTCAGATGCAAATTTATGCGGATGCTTTAAAAAAAATGAGGGTCATTGACCCTCAGAAGAAAATTATTTTAGCAGCCCTTTATCCTTTAGAACAAAAGGCTGTTACAAAAACAGTTTAGCGGTATGTGATACTTCTCATCAGTGTTTGTAATAAAATATCTGCTTTCGCATCAATTTCATTCTTTTCTAAAGAATAAAGCATTTTTTGGCTTTGAATTTCAAGAATCTTTTGCTGAATTCTTTTTTCTAAAGTGGCTTTATTTAAGCCTCCTTTGTACTTATCAGTTTCACCTAAGTATTCTAAAGCATCACTGAATTTAATTTTTCTTAATTCATCTCTTCGTGCATTAATTTCCTTTTGATAAATATCTTCAGATCTTAATTTTCCAATTTTCTTATTCAATGCACGGCTCACGATCATGATTTCCTGCTCTAGTACCTGTTGCAAAATAAGAAGACCATTCTCAACATCTTTATTGCCTTTATACTTCTCTGCAATATCAGAAATGGTGAACAAGAATCCAACAGTTAAGTCTTCAGACTTTTCTTCTACAAGTCCTTTAGTTAACTGACTAATCGTTGCAGCAAAGTTCTGTGGAATCTCTTCTGATAACTTAATGTTTTGCACATTTTCATAGGCTTTGATCAGCTTTGCAGCCTGGCCGTTATCATCAATGGCACAGTATCTCATTCCATAAAGAACAGTACATTTTGTATTTTCAGTCGCATCTACCACATAGTAAGGAGCAATGGATAAAGAGTTTGTATTTTTCAAAGATTCATTTTCCTTATTTGGAATGAATAAACCTTCTTTAATAAATTCCATCATATAGGATAAAATGGGCTTTTCTGATTCATAGCTACTGATGGCTCCACCTTTAACACCAAAGTAATCAAGGGATGCGCCTAGCTCTAATCTTTCAGAAGTCTTATTAATAAGATCTGTTCTAAAGCGAACTTCATCCATAAAATTGGGTAAGAACAATTTAAGGTTGTTGTAGTACAACCCAAGACCTCTAGACGTTAAAGCACTTAATGCAAAGGCACGGTCCTGGGCAAAGCCCACAACTTCAGGCTTCTGTGCAAGACGGTAATAAGTGTTTGAAGTTTCAAGTTGACCGAAATCACTATAAATATTTTCAAAGGCCTGTCCGCCCTCTGCGATAACAGAAGCATTGAACTGCTTTTTTAAATACTCGATGACCTTTTCATCTTGGCAAGACTGGGCTGTATACTGGGACTGGTTAAAAATCACCTGCTGAATCTTAGAAAAAGAAAACATTTTTAAGTATTCACCACCCTCAACTTGTCTTTTCGTGATGCAACTGTAATCAGGTATAAAAGCAATATGAGTTAAAAAGTCATAGATCTTTTGTGAAGCTTCAAAGTAATGCTTGTTTTCAATGGCGTTGTCTCGACCGACAACAGCAGGATCAATGGCACGCATTACTAAAGCATTATACTTTTCAGGTGTGTCAAAACGCTCGAGGTATTCATTACCGGGTCCTGCCACATTACCAAGTTTGTATCTCCACTGATCGTACAAACCTTTCATAGGTTGAATGAAATTTTTGTACCTTGCTAAAGCGAGATCGAACATATCTCGTTCAGCATCGCGGCCCATGCGATTGTTTCTTAATGCCACATTGGCTTCGTAGGAATTGATATGACCCTGTACAATTTCAAGAATTCGGTTAGGCTCTTCCTTCTTTTGGTCAATTTCTTCTTTTGTTAAAGGCGGTGAAACTGCTGTGTCTTGTCTTGCACACAGTGGATCCACTTGATAAAGATCTACGTTTTCATCGGTGCAATACTTATAAGGCTTTCGATTTTTTCCAATTTGTTTCAAAGTGGAAACATCAGTTTTTAACTTTACGACATTTCCACTGGCGTCTTCAATGGAATCTTCATAACCCCAACGAAGGGCTGCGATATCATAAAGACCGGGTTGAGTCAGATTCTCTTGATCCAAAGGCAAATAATCCATCACAGTGCTGGATTTCCACTGTGTTTCAATGGATTTATCTCCCACTTTCAGGTCCACTTTGCCGTAAAAGTTTTTGTAATCAGTGGACCCATAAAAATTGTGACGTAAACCTAAGTTATGTCCCATTTCATGAAGTAATACAGAAATTAAAATAGGCTTAACCAGTACTACAGCGCATTCTTTAATAAGTGGAAGATCAGCCTCTTCATTTTCTTGCAACTTGGATTGGGCTAGCAATGCAGGGCAGGCCAATTCGACTTGTTTTTGGATATTGCCATTGATTTGATTGAAGCGATTCTCATTGACTGCTTGATTGCCAAAATGAATGGAATCTTGAGCTGTCGATTTATGTAACTTCATGTCTGTTACGATTTTTTTGCTGAACTGGTCGTAGTAAGGAACGACGGCTCCAGCAAATGATTTTGTTTTTGGATCAAACTTATTAATCGAGGACTTGATGCCCAAAGCATGACCTACAAAAGAAATCATTTTGTTAGCCGTATCTTGAACAGACTGCAAAGATGATAAGGGAACTCCTTGGATGTATTTAGTATCCAATTTTCCTCGTTGTGCTAATAAGTAATGGTTAAGAGTTGATTCCATGCTGGTGACAAAATCAGCAAGATTCATATTAGAAGTGGCCATGATAATTTCACCTGTGGTGGAATCCACAAGTCTTGGACCGTAACCGCCCCAAGGGCCTGCACCATCAATGTCAGAGTAGAAGTTCATCAATGAATATCTTAAATCACCTGCGTGACCACGAAGAACTTTTCCTTCTTTATCAAGTAATTGAATCCGGATGGGTGAACCAGCTGCATTGAACGAAGCATTCCAAGCAGAGGCAGCATGTTTAGCAATTTCTTCAATCCATTGAGGAGCTGAATGATTCAGTCTAAATTCAATGGACTGCCTGGTGGGATTGTAGCGATTCACCACGGTCAGTTTTTCAGCCTGGGAAGTTTTAGATCGATCAAAGGTATTAAAACTATTTTTAGTTGTTTCAAAGAAGCCAAAAATATTTTGATCTTCTTTGAAGTAAATTTTTTCCGCGTAGGGTTTTGCACCCATTTTGATCTGTTGTTGCTGGTAGTGTTTAGCATTCATTAAGCTGATTCGGACGAGTCCACCCACAGCATCAGAGTGAACAGAAAAACTAAAATAGCCATCATCGATTTGGATATCTTTAAGTTCACTGACTTTAAGATCAAATCCAGGAATTTTAATTTCCTTTAATTTTAGTATCGCAAAAGCACGTTTTTCCCAGGCCTGTTCTTTGTGGCTTTCTTCCTTCACAGTGGATGTTTTTCCTGTTTCACCCATTCTGTAGTCAACAAGATCAGCAGGAATGGTGATGGCTAATGCCTGAATCTCTTGTCTTGTGCTGATTTGATCGACCAGCCTGTCATCAATCCCTAAGTTGTAGAACTCAAATTTATCTTCAGTTTTTTTGGCGCGCACTTTTGAAGCTGTTTTACCGTACTTATCGAAAGAATTGATTGAACCTAGTAACATGCCTTTTTCGTTATAGTTTTGACTGACCACAGTTAAAGCGTAGTACCAGTCAGAACCTAATTCTTCACTTGTAAAATAGTTGGCAGACAACACTGTAGTTTTACTTAAAAATAAAGCTCGAGTCTTTGAATTCAAATCCACTTTGAAGTGAGTTGCAGCCCCTTTAGATTGCTGTCCGACTAATTCCAGTCTGGCTGATTTTTCGTTTCTCTCATTTCGTGTGTGATCTAAAGAAAAGTAACTCACAGCATAGGATACAATGGGTACCATTCTTAAGCCTTGACCGGCATCCTGACTGCTAGCCATTTCGTCGGTGGCCAAATCTTCGGGCTTTGCAACCTTCATAACTTTTAATAGATTTCCTTCGAATTCATATTTTAAACCATACTTGTGATTAGGTCTGCCAAGCATCAATGTGCTGTCTGTTAAATTCAAGGGATCATTGGCTGTGTAATCAACATAATCAAAGTTTTTCACTCGGTTAGCAACTGATGACCTGTTGTCTTCAATGGCCACTTGATTGGCCGTTTGAGATTTTTTGATTAAATCTTTAGTTTGAATTTCATATTCTTTTTTATCAAAAGTGGAAAGGGTCAAAAGTTCACGGTCAGCTCCGTAGGGCAGTTCCGCCTTACGAGTCTTTTGGCAACCGATCATTGAAGCTGACACGCCAAGTACCAATACAAGAGCTTGTGTGAGTGTTGTCAGTTTTTTCATATCCCATTCCTCCTAAAATACCGCAGATGTAGAAACGTAAATTATTGAATCATTTTCATTTATTAATCTTAAATTGGAATCTTGTCCGTTCGGTCTGAACCAGGCACCCGAATTGGTATGACCCAATGAAGCACTCCATGTTTTTGAAAATCCATAGCTGACTTCTTGAGAATGTTCGAAACTTTGAGTGGCTCCGCCCTGATAATTAATACCATGACGTAGAATGAGATCAGCTGACAGTGATACTTTTTTAAATGAATAGGACCCTGACAGTGTTTCACGAAATGTGTACTCATTTAAAATATTGCCATTAATATCTTCTTCGAATTTATGAAAGTTACGTCCACCGTTGATGTTCAGTGAAAGCCCAAAGCCTTTTTTAAGAACAATATCAGTTAATGTAAATGTGTACCCCGCTTGCAATGAAGTCTGCAGCTCTTGTATCCGAGTGGATCTTTCCGACGTGGGAACAACAGCAGTGTAAGAAGCGCTGCCTTGCAACCAATCTACTAATGATTGATTCGAATGAGCCAATCTTAATACAAGATCAGAAAATCCGTCATCCAAAGATTCTGTATCTTTTTGATCCTGACTTAAAGATGTAATAGCGATCACTGACCAATTGGAATTCACACGGGTGCTGACAGCTGCCACCACAGTTTGGGAGGCTTGCTGAGTCCCATCATTTTGATCAATTAAACTTTGGCCATGGGAAAAATTCAGTCTACCTGTCACAAGTTTTTGATCTTGTTCGTTATTGCGTCTGAGGTAGTCTCCGCTGGTGATTTGAGTCAAACTGCTGCTAGCGGAATAAGAAGATACTTTATAAGATGCCACCGTCATGGATTTTAAGTTTTTAGGTTGTGTTTGAGCACGAGACTGGGTCCATCCAAGGGATGAAGTGATTGAGAATATAAATAAGATAACCAGACGGATTGTGACCATTATAGATTGATTTTGCACGCCAAGTGCCAGCCTGGTCGATTCTGGTTTCCATTCAGATAGTATTGATCGCAGTTAAAGCCTTTAAGATGTCAAAAATTATGACAGTAAGCCTAATAGGGGCTGTAAGGATTACTGTCTAAAAATGAGACACTGGATTCTTCCCCATGAACAAGAGATAACCCCAGCACTCTGGGGGGAGTTCATGATTCGCTTACTATCACTGCCTTTTGTTGTATTTTTATTAACGGCCTGCCAGGCTGAAAATAAAAATTTGGGTCTTCAGCAAGTGGATATCATTGATGCCTTTGCCTCGAATGCGCAGACAGAAAGACAATTGAGCCTTTGGAAAGTGAATTGTGTCGATCCCAAAAACTGTCCCGATAGCGTGGGACAGCTTTTAGTGACTGACGGGCGAACATTAGGGGCTTGCACGGCGACTCTGATTAGTTCTGATACCATTCTTACAAACAGCCACTGTTTTGATTTACGAAATCCTCAAACCAGAGAATTAATAGACCCCAATCTCATTTGTCGATCAGGAACTCGAATTGTTTTTGCTAGTCAAAGTGCTTCGGGGCATGAGCAAATTAAATGTAAAAAAATTCTGACCAAATCTTTTCTAGGTGGAACACCTAATATTTTATATCCTGACTATGCAGTGATTCAGCTTGAAAAAGCGACCACTCGGTCATTTGATCCCATCACTCGCTTAGGGATCGAAAATGAAATGCAACTGACCATGCGAAAAGTAAATCCCATTCGTACCGGATTGGGTGAGCTTGAAGTCAAGCAGTGTTCGGCCCAGTTTCAAACACTATTAACACCGATGGCCACAACCCCTCATTATCACGTACACCTTGTCGTGGGTTGTGAAACTCAATTGGGAAATTCAGGATCTTCAGTAGTTGATGATGCTGGAAAAATTCGTGGAGTTCTTTATCAAGGAATTGGCACCAGCTCTAGGGCACCGAGAACGTCCTTTGAGCGACAGGTACTCAACCAAGCCGTTCAGGACAAAGTCTCTTTTGTTGCGAACACCACGTGTATGAATCATTCTTTTCCGGGCGTTCCTAGGCGTGATGAAAAATTGTGTATTCAATACATGACTCAAGCGTTCAAAATTTCTGACTCTTTGGATGCAGATAAAATAAAAAGCAGTTTTTTACAGACTGTTATTGATGAATCAGAAACTTTAGTTGCAGATAATTCTTTTGGATATCGCGTCCAATTTGAACCTAAAACTCGTGGCTTTTACTTAGCACCTTTCTGTGTGAAATTATCAGAGCCTACTTTCTACGGTGCTGATTATCCCATTTCCATTGAAGCCGCCATTTCGGTTTGGATGCCCAATATAAAAGTCACAACGCGCATGAAGCCAGAGGTCAAAGATCTCAATCGCTTTGAAAGATTTTGTAATATCACTTTATCCTACGAGGAATTTTACAGACGTAAAAAAGGCTCAGTGCAACTTTCAGGTTCTTCGTGTATTGACTCTCAAGGTCAGCAGAAACAGGGTTTTGATGTTTGGGAAGTTTGTAAGCCTTAAATTTGTCTGCTAATGTCACCATCATGAATTCATGGGAATCGCTTCTTTACACCGATGGTGCTTGCTCTGGAAATCCAGGTCCTGGAGGCTGGGGCAGTGTACTCTTTAATTATAAAATAAATCAGGTTTATGAATTAGGCGGAGCCGAAAGTGGAACGACCAATAATCGAATGGAAATGCTTGCCATCATTGAAGGTCTAAAGCTTGCGTCTAAACAAAAATTAAAATCTATTCTTATCCTAACTGATTCGACCTACGTGATTCGGGGATTCACGCAGTGGCGACACGGCTGGAAAAAACGTGGTTGGACCAATGCTGAAGGTCAGCCTGTTTTAAATCAAGATCTATGGAAAAAATTAGAAGACGCCGCTTTGGGCTTTAAAATTGAGTGGCGTTATGTTCGTGGACACCAAGGAACTCCTGGGAATGAAAGGGTCGATAAAATTGCTGTGGCTTTTTCAAAAAATGATTTGATTCATTTAGACTACGGCTTAAGTCCAGCTGAGTATCGCTTTGATATTTTTGCTATTCCAGCAGGTGAACCCATTCCTGAAATGAAAGCAAAAAAAACTGAAACTCGACACTCTTTTTATGTCAGTCTTGTCAATGGTGTGCTTCATCGACATAATGATTGGGGCTCTTGCGAAAAATCAGTCAAGGGTCAGTCCAAGGCTTTATTTAAAAAAGTAAGTTCTGAAGAAGAATACCAAGCGATTATAAAAAAGTGGGGATATACAAATGGAAACTAAAAATGCAAAAGTCCTGATCACAGGTGCTAATCGAGGAATCGGTAAAGCCGTTGCAAAAAGATTAGCTGAAGATCAAGCTCATTTGTATTTAGCAATTCGAAAAAATGATCCTCAACTTGTGGAAGAAATGAAAAAAGCGGGGGCTGCCTCAGTGCAAATTATTGAATCGGATCTGTCTTCAAGGGCCGGCGTGGAAAAGCTGATTCAGCAAACTCAAGGGCTTAACATTGATATCTTGTTTAACAACGCAGGGCTTTTAACGGGTGGTCTTTTTGAAGAACAACCCATTGATGATATTTTATCCATGCTACAGGTGAACGTGGATGCTTTGATACATCTGACCCATGGCTTGTTGCCAGGTATGTTATCACGTAAGCGCGGTAAAATTATCAATCACTCAAGTGTTTCAGGAATTATGCATCTACCATGTGCAAGCACTTACGCAGCTTCTAAAGCGGCTGTGCTGGCCTTTTCCAATTGTTTGAAGCAGGAACTGAAAGATTCGGGCGTATCCACTCTTGTCCTGATTACTCCAGGGGTTAAGACTCGAATGTTTGATCAAATTGAACCCTTGTATGGAAAAAATATTGAAGTTCCCAAAGACACCATCACCCCCGAGCGCTACGCTGAAATGATTCGTGAAGCGATTGTGGAAGATCTAACAGAACTAAGCCCTAGTGGAACAACAGGTTTTGCGCTGGGTATGGCTCGCCATGTGCCTCGTCTTTTTGACTTCGCTGTTTCATTAAAATTTAAAAGGTAATCTTACTGCCACTCTAAGGTGGCAGAAGACACAGTGCCTGTAATTGTGAATTTCACCTTTTGTGAATCCACGTCTTTTGTGGACACTGGGAAGCGAACTAAATAAGGAGTCGCAAACCGAGTGTGATCCGGATACAAAGCTTGAATTTCGTTTGTCAGAAGTTTCATTTTTTCTGCTTTGCCTTCCAGCCTTCGTCCCTGCACATCTAAAAAAATCTTCCATAAAGTTTTATTCTTATGAAGATCATCGTGCTTTCTATCAGGAGTATAAAGACTTACGAAAACAACTGTTTGTTGAGAGGCCTCTTGAAGTTGTTTATCACGCTCAGATTGCAGTTGCTCGGCATTCCATTGGTAGAGCCTGGCTTTTTGTAAAATTTGAGAATCAATCACTTGTGAATTAAGTAATGTGGCATTCATATGAAGGGTGTTCACCAATCCACGGTATGTTTCGATGTTTTTAGAAAAGGGTTTTATTCTATTTTCATATTCCGTTTGTGAAACAACCTGGACACCGTTGGAATTAATAGGAGTGGTGGCACAACCCATAAGAATAAACGATAAAAAGAAAATGGATTTCATTATAATGCTCCTAATTGGCTATCTAAAAATCGGGCCATATCAGCATAAACTTCATTGCGAATGGTATCGTTGAAAAGTTCGTGCTTAGCCCCTTGTCCGTAGAAATGGGATTTTTTAATTTCTGAACTGAATTCAGTAAAGATGGACTGGCAAGCTTCAGAACTAATAATGGGATCATTTTCTGAGCAAACAAGCAGTGTGGGTAAAAGAATTTCTCGGGCTCTGTGTTTGACAGTTTCAAAGTGTTTTACAAAACCATTATAAACACCTGAAGAAATTCGGTCGTGCCTTAAGGAATCTTTTTCGTACTCGCGAAGAATGGCAGGTTCACGAGTTAACATTTCGTAGTCCACTTCATTTCCCAAAGTCAGCTTTGGTAAATACTTTTCTAGAATTTGTGCTCCATGTTTTTTAAAGGCAGGAACATGAACCGCAACACCAAAAAGAGGTGCACTTAATACTTGTAAAGCAAAGCGCTTTTGATCTGTTTGTAGTAATGTAAGTGTTTGAATTAATCCACCCATGGAATGACCTAAAGCAATCATAGGTTTTTTTAAAGTTTCTTTTTTTTCAATCAATTCGTAAAATTTTTGTGTGTCATGAACGTAATGATCAAAACTTTCGGCATAACCTCTGAGACCTGCCGATTTGCCATGTCCCCTAAGGTCATAAGCATAAAAATCAAATTTTGATTTTTCAAAGTAATCAATCAGACGATTGTAACAATCCGAGTGTTCACCCTGTCCATGGGTGATAAGAATCGTTGCAACAGAATCAGGTTGGGTCCAACTTTGATAAAAAAGTCGTGTGTGATCAAAAGACTCGAAAAAACCTTCATGCCGTGTGTATGTCATGCAGCTATCTTAAGTCTATTATTCTTAACGGATCAAGATCGTATCTTTGGCAGGTGGCAAAAAGACGGTGTTTTCCTCTAATCCTTGCTCAAAAGGGTAATCCAAATTGTAGTGGATACCTCGAGATTCTTTTCTTTGTAGAGCACATTCAACGGTTAGGCTTGCAACAAGGGCAATATTTCTAAGCTCTAAAATGTCGGGATGAATTCTAAAATTTGAGTAATAGTCCTTCACTTCTTGCAAAACATTTTCGAGTCGATGCTGAGCCCGGTGCAATCGTTTGTTGGATCTTACGATTCCCACATAATTCCACATCAATGTGCGGATTTCGTCCCACATGTGATGAATCACAATCATTTCATCTTCATCTCTTTGGTCGGGATGAATCCATTCAGCAGGTGAATAATCTTTATTTTGCATAACTGCAGAGTTTAATATTTTTTGTGAACAGTTTTCTGCCATGGCTAGACACTCAAGCAATGAATTTGAAGCCAAACGATTCGCTCCGTGAAGTCCAGTGCAAGCGGTTTCTCCGAGGGCCCAAAGATGTTGGATATCTGTTTGGCCAGCCAGGTCTGTTACCACGCCGCCGCATAAGTAATGGGCCGCTGGAACCACCGGAATGGGAGTCAAACGCATATCAATTCCAAATTCCATACATTTTTGATGAATGGCGGGGAAGTGACTTTCGATAAAGCCCTTTGGTAAATGAGTCATATCTAAAAACACAGAAGAAGCCCCTGATTTTTTCATTTCAGCATCAATACATCGGGCCACAATATCTCGGGGTGCTAAAGATCCAAGGGGGTGATATTTTTTCATAAAAGCATTGCCTTGGCCATCAATCAATTCTCCGCCTTCTCCGCGAAGAGCTTCTGAAATTAAAAAATTTCGAGATTCCCTATGATAAAGACAGGTGGGGTGAAATTGCATAAATTCCAAGTTGGAAACTCGGGCGCCTGCTCTGTAGGCCATGGCAACACCGTCTCCGGTGGCACCACTCCAGTTGGAAGTGTAACGATAGACTTTGCCTGCTCCGCCGGTGGCTAAAATGATTTCATTGGCTAAGTAAATGTCTACTTCTTGAGATTCTCTGTTGAGGACATAAACACCAATACATTTAGGTGCCGACGTGTCCCTGGGGTCCACTTGGCGATTCAAAATCAGATCAATGGCAAAACTGTTTTCTTTGATTTCAATGTTAGTATGATTCAGCACCTGTTTTGTCAGGGCGTCTTGTAAGTGAGCTCCCGTATGATCTTCAAAATGCAAAATTCTTCGCTCACTGTGGCCCCCTTCGCGAGTCAAATCTTCGCGGTTCAGTTGAGCCCCCCAATTGATAAGGTCCTGAATCCTATCAGGTGCTTGACGCACTACGTCCTCAACTGCTGCGGTGTTGCAAAGACCCGCTCCTGCGACCAGGGTATCTTGAATATGACTTTCGAAAGAATCGGACTTGGCCATGACCGCTGCTATTCCACCCTGAGCCCAGGATGTATTCGTTTGGACTGTGGATTCCTTAGCTAAAAGTGTGACTTTTCGCTGAGGTGCGAGTTTTAAACTGGTGGCTAAACCAGCTAGACCTGTTCCAATAATTAAAATGTCCGATTTAAAAATTGCCATGCCCTATGGGTTTACTCATTTTTAACCTTTATGGCAAAGCCCTTTGTCTTGATTCTTGAGGGAGTTTCAGTTCACAATTCTATATATGCGAATTAAGCCTTTGATTTTGCTATTTTTTGTCGGGATCCTCTGGGGAGGATATGTTGTTGTGAGTGTGAACTCACAAATTCGCACGTCTCGGACTCAACGAATAGAAGAAAAAATTCAAGATCAAGGTGAAGTGATTCAGTGGTTTTTCCAAGAAAGAACCTTAGCACTTAAATCTTTAAAAGATGATGAGCCAGTCGTCTCTAGATACTCAAAAAATGAATGGGAAAGTCTTTCGCCTTGGAAAGGCATTGCCTATTTGAAAAACAAAAATGCACAAGTGTATGGGCCCTTTGAAAAAATGATGCCTCCTGCACAACGGGAAATGCTTTTAAAAAAATTAATTGAAAAGCAACCTGCAGGTGCCATCAGTGGCACTCATTGGGAGGCTTTTCAATGGAACGGAACTCCCTTTATTGTGGCCTACGTTTCAAGAAACTTTGGCTCACAGGTTTTTTTAGCGCAAGCCTCTGATTGGGGAAGAAGTTTATCATTACTTTCATCTGATAGCGGATGGACTTTAGTGAACCAAGCGGGAACTATTTTATTTCATTCTGATGTGCGGTACGTGGGGCAAAAAAAATCAATAAAAAATTCTGAAAAGCAATTGCCGCTATCGTCAACTAACTTAGTTGCAACTCTTTCCTATCCTCAGTCTAAAACCAGTCAAGGCTTCATCGCTCAAATTCTATTTGTGACCTTAGGATTTTTTGTCATCGCTTTTGTGTTGATCTCTCAGTTGATACGTTCTGAAAAGTCAGAGCTTTTGCAGCAGGCAGCTGAACTTAAAAAAACTCTTCATGATCAGTATCTCGAGCAGTTGCAAGAGCTCGAAAAAAAATCAAAATCCTACAAGCCAGAGGCTCAAAAATTATTTTTCAAAGACTTGTCCAACCGGGTGGCTTCTTCGTTAGGTAGACAGTTACAACCCGCCTTTGTCAGTATTCTGGGCTATTCTCAGTGGCTATTAAGTGTTGCTAAACTAGAAAACAAAGAAGAAAAATCGGCCTTGATTGCCATTGTCAGAGAATCTCGTGCTTCAAAAGAACTTTTGGATAAATTACTTTCCGTTGCAGGGGAAGCGGACCTAGTGAAAGTTCCTATGAAGCTAGAAACTCCGGTTTTACGAGCCCTTAAACGCTGGGAAAATGAATTTCAATCCGAACTGATTACCGTTGAAAAGGTCATCGGGGACACAAGCTTTTATCCTTTACATTCTGATGCCATTGAAAAAGCACTGGATCATATTTTTCAAAATGCTGTGGAATCCATGAGCCGTCAGGTCGAAAAGATCCTTCGAATTTCCCTGGTGGATGCCAATGATTCAATTTTATTAACGGTGACTGACAACGGGTGCGGTATTGAGGCCTCCATTTTATCACAAATTTCAGATCCTTTTTTCACCACAAAATCTCATTTAGCCAGGATGGGTCTGGGATTGACAGAGGCTTTCGGATTATTAAAACAGCATCACGCTATCATTGCTGTGTCCTCGCAGCTCGGAGAAGGTACGACCTTCGAGATTCGCTTCGATAAAGAAGAAGCGAAGCGAGTGATTGAACTTTCTGAATCTCGAAGGCAAGCGGCCAATGAGTCTCTCAGGGTGATTGTACCTCTTGATTTACCCCGCCCATTAGAAGCTCAGCCAGAAGAAGAAGTAGTAAAAGTAGAATTGCAAGCTGTGGATCAGGAAATTGAACAGCTACTCGATTTGTCTGACCTTGATTTTATTGAAAAACCAACTGAAACAGTAAAAAAACAAAACTTTGATGTGAAAGAAAGCTATCTTGATGAAAATCCTAACCAATAAGTTAAGAGCTCAGCAGACAGTTTGCTTTTTGATCGGTCCCGATCATGATCGTCAAGATTGGGCTCAGTTTTTTGAGCAGGCTGGATACAATATTCAAGTTTTCAAAAACCCATCTGTCTTGTTTGATTACTTAAAAGAATTTAAACCCTTTCTTGTTGTTCTTGAAACCAGTGCGCTTAGATCGAAGCTCAGTCAGTGGGTGACGAATATGTTAAGTCTAAGACCTGATCAACATTGGTTGGTCATGGCCCCCATTGATCAGTATCCGATCCTGTCGACTTATCAAAATCGATTTTTAAAAGATTTTATCTCTATTGATCAGCCCTACTTCAAAGAAAGAGCTCTTTGGGCATTGGATCGTCAACTGGAAACTCATCAGCTAAAAAATCAGAGCACTTTAGATTTCATCGAAACAGTGAATCAAAAAATTCCAATTGTTATTGATTCTTTTAATATGGAGACCTACCTAGAACTGCGTATTCGTGAGGCTGGTATAAAAAGTCTTCCCTTTTCGATTCTCGCTTTAAAACTCGATGACCGATCAGAGATTCAAGATTTTTGGGGTGAAGAAATATTAAAAAAATCCCAAGAGCTTTTAATGACACTGTGTCAACAGAAGTGGAAGCATGAAAATACTCATCAAATTGATCAATTCGTATTTTTGACAATTAATCAATCCACTGCAAAGTTGTTATCTGAAATTCAAAGTCTTCAATCCGAGATTCAAACTCAGGGACGTGAAAAGTTTGGTTTTCAATTTTCTATTAGTGGTGGGATAAGCGAGTGGAATGTTCATTCTGACCACTTGCAAAATTTGAAGCCGTTGGCCATCGAGGCTTGTCAAAATATGCAGCTTAAAGGTGGCGGAAGAGTTGGAGTTCCCAAACCCCTCAAGAAGGACCACCGTGGAGATTTACCGCAAAACCTGGGCTGAAATTAAAAAAAATCACCTGCTTCACAATTTAGATTTAATTAGGTCTCAATTTTCATCAGATACTTTTCTTTGTCCTATGGTGAAAGCCAATGCCTACGGCCATGGGGATGCATTTTTGGCAAAACAGTTTCAAGAGTGGGGTGTGCAAAACATCGGTGTATGCCTGATTGAAGAAGGTCTGCTGCTCAGGAAATTAGGAATTCATATTCCCATTCTTGTTTTCCGGGGCTTTGACAAAAAAGGGGCAGCCGCCATGCTTGAACATCGACTGACCCCTGTGGTCAGCCATTTGGATCAGCTCAAAATATTAGGTGAATTAAATCAATCCATAGATTTGCATCTTAAATTTGATACGGGAATGAACCGACTGGGGCTTTCTTTTGAGCAAACATTCGAAATCTTACAAATTTTAAAACAAAATCCTCAATTGCATGTTCAAGGTCTGCTGACTCATCTTTATCAAAGTGAAGACTCACTGCTTGAAAACTCACAAAGTAAAATTCAAATTGAAAAGCTGCATCTTATCATAGAGCAATTGAAATCCGTTACAGATCAATATCATGTGCTGAACAGTGGTGGCATTGTTTGCAAAATGGAAATGCTTAAGAAAAATCAAAAATCAGGTTTTCTGTTTGAAAAAAATTGGGGGCTTCGCCCAGGTTTGCTGATGTATGGATACAATCCAGTGGTCAATTCAAGTTTTGAATTTAAACCAGCCTTAACTTTAAAGTCTCACACCTCAGTTGTTCGTCAGGTCAAAAAAGGCGAGGGCGTCAGTTATAATCATAGATGGGTGGCTGAAAAAGATTCCTCCATTGCAGTTGTTCCTATTGGTTATGCGGATGGATGGCACCGTCTGCTATCCAATCAGTCTGAAGTGTTATGGAATGGTCAGCGCGCTCCCATTGTAGGCAATATTTGTATGGATTATTTAATGGTGGATGTAACAGGTTTTGCAGTGAAAAGTGAAAATGAAGTCCTATTCTTAGGTGAATCCAGCTCGGGTGAATTTATTTCTGCCTTTGAAGTCGCAAAAAAAGCTCAAACAATTCCATGGGAAATATTAACAAGCATCGGCGAAAGAGTTCCACGAATTTATCTCTAGAAAATCGCTTGATTTGTCAGTTGCTATTCTAGATCCCAAGACCTAATCTTTTATAGGAATGAGTAAACTTAAATCTTTCATTAATGAAGTTGGGCAGATGTCAATTATGTTGGCCCAATCCATCAGGCTTATATTTAAGCCACCTTCAAGAACAGTTGAAATCTTGAAGCATATGGAATTTATAGGCAATCAGTCGGTTGGAATTATTTCTTTAACAAGTTTATTCACAGGACTTGCACTAAGTCTTCAAGTTTATCTGGGTTTTAAAATTGTGAACGCCACAAATTTAGTAGGACCGGTTGTAGCTTTGGGAATTTTTCGTGAATTGGGACCTGTGCTAACGGGTCTTATTGTTTCAGCGCGTGCAGGTGGAGCTATGGCAGCTCGCTTAGGAACAATGAGGGTCAACGAGCAAATCGATGCTCTCGATGTGATGGGAGTCAATACAATCCAGTATTTAATCTCTCCTAGGATTGTAGCTGCTTTTATTTGTATGCCCTTGCTAACAGTCGTATTTGACTTTGTCGCGATGGTAGGAAGTTGGATTCTTGTCGTTCAGCTTGTTGAGTTGGACCAAGCTGTATTTTTTGATCGCATCAATCAAACTGTCGAGCTGAAACATATCATGGAGGGTTTGATCAAATCCAGTGTGTTTGGAATCGTTTTCGCTTTGGTTTGTTCTTACAAAGGTTATCACACAAAAGGTGGAGCTAAAGGTGTGGGTGAGGCCACTAATCGTGGAGTTGTCATAAGCATGGTTATGATTATTGTACTTGATTATTTTTTAGCAAATTTAATTAGGCTTTATGATGTTGTGATGGGGAATGTTTAATGTCTGAAGCAGCAGTTAAATTCCGGGACGTAAAAAAAACCTTTGATGGAAAAGAATTTGTTCTAAAAGGTTTAGACTTGGAAGTTGAAAAAGGATCGCTGACTGCTATCATTGGTTTTTCGGGAACAGGAAAATCTGTTTGCTTGAAGCATATTCTTGGAATTTTCCGACCCACTTCAGGAAGCATTGAAGTTCTTGGTCAAGATTTAGGCCCCATGAGTTCTGAAGAGCTCACGCAATTTCGACAAAAATTTGGAGTCCTTTTTCAATCGGCGGCACTTTTTGATGATATGTCAGTGTTAGAAAATGTGGCATTTCCACTTTTTGAACACAGACGCAATCTTAAACCAGCCAAAGTTTATGAAATTGCAGAAAAAAAATTGCAACAGGTGGGTCTGGAATCCAAGCACTATCAAAAACTTCCCAGTGAAATATCAGGGGGAATGCAAAAGCGCTGTGGATTAGCTCGGGCCCTGGCCTTAGATCCAGAAATAATCATCTATGACGAGCCAACGACAGGCTTGGATCCCATTTTAACAGAAATGGTAGATAATCTAATCGTAGAAACTCATAATGCTCGTCCTGGTACGACGAGTATCATGGTGAGTCATGATTTGTATGCCGCTTTCCGTATTGCCAATAAAATCGCTATGCTAGATTCAGGGCGAGTATTGCTTTATGGAACAGCTGAAGATTTTTACAATTCAGAAATTGAACTGGTGAAACGGTTCGTTTCAAAAGGAATGAAGCGAAAATGAGTTGGTTAAGCACAATGGAATTTAAAGTTGGGGCATTGGTCGTTTTCATTGGTGGTCTTCTTGGCGCCATGTCTATGCAAGTCAGTGATGATCCTGCCTTTTTTTCCACTAAACAAAAAGCTCACTTCATTATTCCCTCTGCCACTGGGTTAATAAAAGGAAGCACTGTTAAAACTGCTGGAATTCCAGTCGGCGTGATTAAAGATATCAAACTGCAAAATGGTCAAGCACGAGTGGAAATTTCTGTAGATTCAGAATTAGCTTTGAAGACATCTGCTGCAGTGGCCATTAAATCAGCAGGAATTTTAGGTGATAAACACGTAGAAGTTTATCCAGGTGGGGAATCGGATCCTCCACTTCCAGATGGAGCTCAGATTCTGAACGTGAACGATCAAGGGGCTTTGGACAATGTATTAGCAAAAGTTGGGGAAATCGCGGACTCATTAAAAAAAGTCACGGACAACTTGGCTGATGCTGTCAGTGAAGACGGAACAAACAAACACATCCTAGGCCGAATCGTTCAAAATATCGAAAAGTTAACATCTGATCTATCCCAGATGACCAGTGAAAACAAAGAACAAATTGGCGAAATTGTGGACCAGGTTAATAACATCACCACAACCTTAGATGAACTCATTAATGATGAATCGGATAAGGGTTTTAAAAAAACCTGGAAAAACACAATGGCTCGTCTTGATTCAACGATGAAAAACATCGATGAAATCACAGGCAAAGTGAATCGGGGCGAGGGTTCCATTGGTAAACTGATTAATGATGAAACCACTGTCGACGAGTTGAATACAGCCATTCAAGGTGTGTCAGGTTTATTTGAATCTGCTAATCGTTTACAAACAGCCTTTGATTTTCACGGAGCTTACTTGGGTGAAATTGGTGAGACTCGCACCACCATAGGTGTGCATGTTCAGCCGGGTCCTGATCGGTTTTACTTTTTAGGAATTGTCGATGATCCAGTGGGGCTTGTTCGTGAAACAAATTCTTTGATCACCAATCCCGACGGCAGCGTAGTTTCAGACCTTGATGAAAAGAAAACCTATAAAAGTAGAACTAAATTCACAGCTCTCTACGGCATGAATTTTTGGGATTTAACTTTGCGAGGTGGAATCATTGAAAGTTCTGGAGGCCTTGGTATTGACTATCACTTTTTCCGTAAGAAACTTAAATTTTCCATAGATGCTTTTGATTTTGATCAAACAAATTTAAGATTATCAGCTCGGTATGAAGTTCTATGGGGACTTTATGTTATTGCCGGTTTCGACGATGCTTTGGACAATCAAGATCTTCAGTCAGGGTATTTAGGCGCAGGATTATTTCTTACCAATGATGATCTAAAACTCTTACTTACAAGGGCTCCTTTTTAATGTTCAAAAGAGCACTCGTGAGCGTCAGTGATAAAACAGGGCTCATCGAGTTTCTCGAGCCCCTGGTGCGTGCAGGCCTTGAAATCGTGTCGACTGGTGGAACAGCCAAGTATTTAAAAAAACAAAATTGGAAAATCACTGACATCAGCGAAGTCACAAAGTTTCCCGAAGTTTTAGATGGCCGAGTGAAAACACTGCATCCTTTCGTCCATATGGGATTATTAGCTAAAGCTGATTCACCCGAGCATCAAAGCACATTAAAACAGCATCAAGTTCAGGCTTTTGACTTAGTGGTAGGTAATTTGTATCCGTTCGAAAAAGCCCTGCAAGATCAATTAACTGGTATGGATTTAATTGAAAAAATTGATATTGGCGGTCCTTCCTTTCTAAGGTCAGCCGCAAAAAACTTTGCAAGTCTCACTGTGGTTTGTGATCCTAAGGATTACTCTTGGATTCAAAATAAAAATTACCAATTGATGATTGAAGACAGAAAACTTTTGGCCTCTCGAGTGTTCAGGCTGATCAGTGATTATGATCAAATGATTGCGACAAGTCTTAATCCCAATGTTTCTGATATTCATTCTTTCTCAGGAAAATTGAAGCAGAAGTTAAGATACGGTGAAAATGAACAGCAATCGGCCCAGTGGTTTCAAAACTCTGGTCGATTAGAAGGGCTTTCACAAATTGAACAATTGGGTGGTAAAGAACTTTCCTACAACAATCTATTAGATTTAGATGCTGCTTTACAGTTTGTAACTCAATTTCAATCTCCGGTGGCCATTGCATTAAAACACAATAATCCTTGTGGTGCTGCTTTCGGAAATGACACTTTAGTCGTATTGAAAAAGACCTTACAATCAGATCCGGTAAGTGTTTTTGGTGGTATCATAGTCACTAATTTTTTAATTACGGCAGCACACGCTGAATTGTTAAACTCTTTATTTATCGAGTGTGTGATGGCAACTGATTTTTCAAATGATGGTTTGGCTTTATTAAAAAGTAAAAAGAATTTAAGACTTATAAAAGCTCCAATGACAGTTTTTCAAACATTAGACTTAAAAGAAGTTCGTTCTATTTCCGGTGGATTTTTACTGCAAGATAAAGATGTGTTCACATCTAATCCTAAAGGTTGGAAACGAACAGGTGCAGCAACGGAACTAGTGCCAGAAGAATTAGCTCTATTTGGTGAAAAAGTTTGTGCAGTATTAAAAAGTAATGCCATCGCGATTGTTGGAAACGGACAAACTTTAGGTTTAGGCATGGGGCAAGTCAACCGGGTGGATGCTGTTGAGCAGGCTGTACAAAGATGGAAAAAAAATCATGCCGATGTAAAAGAAGTTTTACTGGTCAGTGATGCTTTTTTCCCCTTTCCTGATTCCATTGAAAAATGTTTTGAGTCTGGAATCCGATGGATTTTACAACCTGGAGGATCCATTAAAGATCCTGAAGTGATTCAAAAGGCTCAAGAATTAGGTATTCATATGATTTTAACAGGTCAAAGACACTTTCGGCATTAGTAAGAGATTGAGAGAACAATGAAAAAGACCATTCAAAACCCTGATCATATTTGGATCGTTAAAGCCTCAGAAAGTTTGATGGGGCCCTATACGATTGCAGATTTAGCTGTTGCTGTTCGCACCAAGCAAGTGGGACTTTTAGATGAAGCTAAAAGTCCGAACTCACGATGGATGTTCATTCGGGATTTGCCGGAATTACAAACCGCTGTTTTAGAACTCGCCAACGAGTCAGAGACCATCGAGAAAACTTTTACTTCGGCCCATACTCAAGTCAGTGTGACTCGTCGAATAGATGATGGCATGACTCCCACGCCAACGCCCATTTTACCGCCTCAAGCAAAACCCACTTTGACGCATCCAACAGCGAAACCACACATTCAAAGTGAAGTGAAGGTCAAAACCTATGGTACACAAGCACCAGCTGCAAAAATACCCATTGGAAAATGGCTGTTATCAGCTGTTTTTGCAGTCAGCTTTTTACTGGCTGTATTTGCTTTCTTTCAAAAACAAAATTGGCAAAATCAGCAGAAGAAAACCTGGACTCAGATTCAACAGCTTTATGCTGCCAAACTTTATGAAAGAGCTTTTCAAAGCTTTAAAGATTATCAACTTGAAACTCCAGAGCAGCCTCTAGCTTTAATGAGGCTTGGGTTTTTGCATCTTATTCAGGGCCGTGAGCTTGTGAAAGCCAAAAGATTTTTTGATAAGTCAGTTCAGTTAGATCCGAACAATAAAGAATTAATGCTACAAAATCTAAATGGGTTAGCCCTTTATTCTCTTTATGATGGAGACACCTCAGTCGCAAGAAATTATTTAGAAAAAGCTCTGACTTTAGAGCCATCCAACATTGCTACAAAAATTAATCAAATAGCAGTTTATATGTCCAGATCCAACTGGTCAGAAGCACTAAAATTAGCTCAGCAAATTTCTGTCCAAGAGCCCAGAAAATCCTATCTCATTCAGGCTATTCTTGTTGAATTGTCGGGAAAATTTAAAGATGAAGTTCCCAATTTGTTAAGTGCTTTAAAATCTACGTCTGATAATTCCTCTTACTTAAAAGCCGAGATGAAACTCATGCGTTTGCGTTTAGCTAGTACATCAGGATCCGCAGCAGAGGTGCAGCAGGCCTTGGATGATTTTTTTATGGAATTGCCAGTTTTTGCCATGCAATTCAGTGAAGATCCTGTCATTGATCAAAGATGGAAAGACTGGAATTTTTTGTTTCAGTTTTGTTCCGAGTTCAATACCATTTTAGATCGATCTCCAGAAGCAGTCGCCATTCAAGTGGTATGTATGGCTAAGGTTCAAAGATGGACTGAAGCTGAAAAGATTTTAGCTGAAGGCCTTGTGCGATTCCCGAATAACAGTCGAATTCTGCTATCTCAATTGCACCTTTTATCCTCTATGCAAAGATGGCCTGAAGTTCGTGCCTTAAAAAGGCTTCCAACTTTGGTACAAGAAGAGTCCTCTCATTATTATTTTGCAAAAGGTTGTTTGGAAGAAAAGCAGGAAGCTTGCGTAGAAAGTTATCTAGGTCCCATGTTACAAAAAAATAAAGTTAAAACTTTTGTCTATGAGCTAAAAGCAAAACTAAGCTGCCGTGATGGATCTTCAGAAAGTTGTCGCTTTGTGATCGGGCAGGGTTTAGCACAAGATCCTTTATCCACAGAGCTGCTTAATATTCGTTATGATATCGAGGAAGCTCTTTGAAGACTCTAGGACTTATTTTAATTCTGTTTCTTTTGGGTTGTGAAAATAAATCACCAGCTGAAAAGTCAGATATTGTCACTTTCGAAGTTGAAGACTTACCTATGGATTTTCAAATCCCCAGTCAGATATGGGCTATTACTGAAGATGTGATTGAACCTGCAAAGCCTAAGCCCATCACCTACGGACCTTTATCTCTTAAATTGAGTGAAAAAAATAAAGGTATATTGCTTGAAAGTGCGGCGATTTTTAATTTACCCAGCGGAGGCGGAGAAATTGATTTATCAAAAGTTGTCACTGGACAGCCAGGTACTTTTTTTCTTGGCTTCAATGTTCCCGTCAAAGATAAACTTCTAAATAAGAAAATCTACTTCATTAGCCAAAGTCGGCAAAGAAAAGTAGATAATGAAATTTTAGGCTCTGGTTGTAATAAGCTTCTTGATTTGAGTTCCAGCTTAGGAAGTTTAGAATTTAAAGATTTAATTACTTTAAATACAACTCGGGACCGCCATCTATCTGTGTTAGGTGGTCATTTTATATTTTTGCTTGAAACAGAAACATCTTGGATCGTAAGTCAGGTGACTTTTTACGATTCAAAACGCCAAGATCTATTTTGTTCAGGATTTCGCAAAGTTGAGGAAAAAAAGTGAGCAGTATTAAAACCCACATTCAGGCCTATCTCAATTATGATCCGGCTGCGAAGTCTTTTTGGGAAGTTCTACTACTGTACCCCGGTCCCAAAGCTGTGGGGCTTTATTGTTTAGCTCACTGTTTTTATAATAAGAAATTTTATTTTATAGCACGCTGGATGTCCGAGTGTGGAAGATTTTTAACCGGCATTGAAATTCACCCAGGGGCTAAAATAGGTAAATGTTTAGTGATCGATCATGGTATGGGTGTGGTCATTGGTGAAACGGCTGAAATTGGTGATAACTGTATTATTTTCCATGGAGTGACACTTGGCGGATTAAAATTTGACCCCGTCAAAAGGCACCCGACTGTTGGCAGCCGAGTTTTGATTGGAACAGGTGCTAAAATTTTAGGACCAGTGACTGTCGGTGATGATGCAAGAATCGGAGCTAATGCTGTCGTCACAAAAAATGTAGAACCCAACACAACAGTTAAGCTCAATGAATTTCATCGTTAATTTTTTATTTTTTGTTTTTGCCTTTCAAGCCGATGCTCAAAATTGGTCATCAGTTTATCAGCAAAATAAAAGCAGCATACCCATCATCGTCTCTTCTGGTGCCATTTGCTCGGGCGCTTTGATCGAAAAAAATTTAATTTTAACTTCAGCCCATTGTGTAGATCATTACAGAAGCATTTCTGTCTACTTTTATTTATCAGAATGGATTCGCTTATCAGCCAGCCGGGTGCAACTTCTTGAATCTTCAGATTTGGCACTGATTCAAATTGAAAAAGATGTGCAGTTGCCTGTATTAAAAATTTTTCCTCAAGATCAATTGCTTGTTGAAGGCCAAAGTATTGCAACCATTGGTCACCCGATTGGGGGATCAATATTTAGAATCTCCAGCCTGTTACGCTCTGATTATTTACATGTCATTTCAAGTGGTCTTATTTCAAAAGTTGGTAAAAGTGGTTTCGTATCAGACATGTCAGTCAGTCCTGGTAATTCCGGTGGGCCTGTGTTTGATCAAAAAGGACAGATCGTGGGTGTGGTATCGAAGAAAAGAATTGATCGATTCACGGGTGATCTTGGCTTTATTTCTAACCACAAACATATTCATCAGTTAATCGATAATAATAAAAGTAAAAAAATTCACAGCGAAAGCTTTTTGAACGCAAGAACTTCAGCAGATCTTTATTTACTGTATTCACAGCCTAATTTTCGAAAGAATCGTCAGGGAGATTCAAAAACCTATTGGAACGTGGGTTTAGGCATTCAATTATGGGATCGCTTAAGATTCAGTCTTGATACCAATTTAGACACTAAAGAAGCCTTTACTCAGTATGGAATAGGTTGGAATTTTCACATTCAAGCTGAAGATCCTTTGCAGCACTATAAATTATTACCAGCCATTGAAGTTATTAAATTTCGTTTTCGAGATCCGTTACAAAATGAACTTCACGTCCAAAAACTATCCACAGCTTTATCAATAAGTCTTAAACCTTCGTGGTTTCCTATCTATGCCAAGCTATCGGCATTCGAAGTGGATAATAAATCTTATGGCATGGTAGGCCTTGGTCTGCTGTTTTAGTTGTTAAACCTAGATGGATACTTATAATGACATTATGAAAAAATTAATTGTTATAATTGCTCTTTTATTAACTCCAACTCTTTATGCAAAAAGTAATTCCATCGGATTTCTGTTGGGTAACCCCACTGCAATTGTAGGACAAACTGTTTTATCAGAAACCAGTTCCTATCAAGCAGGTCTTGCCTTTAGTTATGATGATTCTATTCTAATATATGCTGATCGACTTTATCACTATCCCGGTGCTTTCAAAACCACAGAGGATTTCATCAATCAATTAACACCTTATATTGGAGTTGGTGCTGCGCTTGCAATCACCACTGAAGATCGAAGAAGTAAAAATGGTTATTTCGATAAAGATGAAGGCTCCCTAGGTCTTGGAGTTCGGGTTCCACTTGGAATAGAATGGAAAAATGATAATCCAGCCTTGGGCATTTATTTTGAAATTGCCCCAGGGATTTCTATTTTTCCTGAAACTTCAGCTGCTTTTATGGGCGGTTTGGGTTTTCGTTATTTCTTTAATTGATCAGGATTTATCCAAATCATGAACTCAGCCTTTTTACCTCGTAAACTATCAAGTAATTGGCTGGGTTTACCTTCAAGAATCTGTTCTGTTTCAAGTGAAACGTCGACAACGATCACACAATTTCTTTGTGCACAGTGCTTTTCCAGTTCCTCTAGAATTTTTGTAAGTCTATAGGGAGTGTCCATTAAAATAAAGGGACGCTTTTCGATAATTAAACTTTTCCATTTTTTATCACGAGCTTCATTTTCTGCAGGAATAAATCCAACAAATATAAATTCAGAGGTTTTTGCGCCTACAACGCTTAAAAGGGCTGCGATGGCTGAGGGTCCAGGGACAATTTTAACTTCAATGTTTTTATTACGGCACTGTTGAATCAGATCAGCGCCCGGATCACAAAAACCTGGAGTGCCACAATCACTGACTAAAGCACACTTTTGAGCTTTCACAATTTTAACTAAGGCGGCTAAATCGATCTGCTGTGAGTGTTCATCTAAAACTTCAAAAGTTTTACCGGTCACACCGTGATGTCTTAAAAGCTTCGATGCTTCTTTCGTGCTTTCACAAATGATCACGTCGCATTCTTTTAATATTTGCAGCGCACGAAAAGAAAGATCCTGGGGATCACCTAGGGGTGTGGAAACAACATACAACATAAATATCCTTTAGTTTTCGTTAAAATTTTGAATGGTGATCCAATGGGTTTGTGGATCTGCTTGCTTTGAATGGGTCGTATCTAAAAAAATGATTTCCACTTCAGGGTGAGTATGCATCACTTTATTTAAAATAACGGGTTCATTTTCAAAAAATAATATTCTTTCAAATTCATGGGGCTTGAGTGATTCAAACCATTGGGATTTGAACTCGGCATCATCAGAGCCTTTAATTGGTTTCATTGCCAGTCTCACATTTTTATCATTGGGAATCGGGAAGTTCCATTTACTTAAGACTTCAACTGTGCCTTTTCCCATTCTTTGCCAGTCACGGCCCGTTAGGTAAGCAATGTCAGAGCCTTTTTTATGAAGACGATCAACAAAGGCCTGGGAACCTTCGACGAGATGATCAAAGTGCAGATAATCGTCACTAAAGAAATGCTGGGCCCAGAAATCACGTGCTATGCGGTGAAAATCCATGGGAGGGGGTTCCGCATGAAAAACCCTAGAAAGGGCATCTTTGATTCCCCAATCAGACTTTTGCATTTTCACGAGCTCCAGCATGGGGGCATGCTGGGGGAATTTGGTTACAACTTCGGGGTGGTCTTTTAATTCGTCCAGGATTTTCTGAATTCGAGGACTCACATCAAAAAGTGTGGAATCTAAATCAAATACTGACAAAACTCGCTTGCCATTTAAAAGATCCGTTTCCACAGACTTTACGAGCTCTTTCAAAGTCTTGAAGGGTTGCGTCATAGGCGCCCATTCAGCCATGAAAGGAATCTAAAATCAAAGACTTTCCTTGGCCCTGGGGTGGAATTTTGTTAACTTCCAGCCGCTTCAATCACTTCCATTTAAAGGAGAGTTCATGAGAACTGCAATTTCACTCGGTCTTGTGATGTTAGTTTGGGCCATGACAGCGTGTACAGGATCTCGAGGCGAGCTGGGCACCGAAAAAAATCCCATTAAGCTTTATTTCGTCCCATCTGTTGATGCAAAAGTCATTGAAGACAATTCGAAAAAATTTCGTGAGTATTTGGAAAAAAATACTCCCTATAAATTTGAAGTTTCCATTCCTCAATCCTTTGTCGCAGTTGTGGAAGCTTTTGGCACAAAGCGGGCCGATGTAGCAGCCATGAATACATTTGGCTACGCACTAGCGAATAAAAAATACGGAGCTGAAGCCAGGCTTACGGTGCTACGAAATGGATCGGCCACTTATCAATCGCAATTCATTACTAGGACTGATAGCTCAATCAAAACAATTGCAGATATCGAGGGTAAAAAATTAGCTTTTGTGGATCCTGCTTCTACTTCGGGATACTTACTGCCGCTTAAAACTTTAAAGGATAAAAACATTAAAGCGAAAGAAACTGTTTTTGCAATGAAGCACGATTCAGTAGTCTCTATGGTTTACCAAGGCCAAGTGGATGTGGGAGCCACATTCTATTCTCCACCCAACAAAGACGGCATTGAAGATGCTAGAAGACTTGTAAAAACCCAGTACCCTGATGTGGAAGAAAAAGTTCGCATCGTTGAACTTTCCTTACCTGTACCTAACGATCCCATCGTTTTCAGAAAAGATTTATCAGAAGAAATGAAATTGAAAATCATCAAAGCTTTTAAAGATTTCGTGCAAACAGATGTGGGCCAAGCTGCTTTCAAAGAAATTTACGGTGTAACAGCTTTAAAAGATGCCACAGATGCGGATTATGCACCCACAGTTAAAATGTATGATGAATTGGGCGTTAACCTCAATGAAATGGCCACAGGCAAAAAATAAGGATCACCATGAGTCAGACAATTTTGTCCGTTAAAAATTTGAAGAAAACTTACGAGAATGGAACCCATGCCTTGAAGGGTGTGTCCTTTGATGTGAAGAAGGGTGAATTCCTTGTTATCATTGGTCTTAGCGGATCAGGTAAGTCCACTTTATTAAGGTGTATTAACAGACTTCATGATCCCACATCAGGGGAAATCTTATTTTACGATCAGGACATCGCGAAAGCCAAAGGTGATGAGGTCCGTGAAATTAGAAAAAAAATTGGAATGATCTTTCAGCATTTTAATCTTGTTCCCCGCTATTCAGTTTTAAAAAATGTATTGATGGGTCGCTTAGGAACTATGACATCTGTGGCTAGCTTACTGGGTATTTTTAATCAAAAAGACAAAGAAAAAGCTTTAGATTATTTAAAACTTGTCGGGATTCGTGAAAAGGCAGGACTTCGTGCCGATAATCTTTCTGGTGGTCAGCAACAACGTGTTGCCATCGCAAGGGCTTTGACTCAAGGACCTGATTTACTGTTAGCCGACGAACCCGTGGCCTCTTTAGATCCTGCCACTTGTCATGTTGTGATGGACTATCTTAAAAAGGTGAATCAAGAGTTAGGCATAACAGTTATTTGTAATCTTCATTTTCTAAGTCTTGTTAGACAGTATGCGACCCGAGTGATCGCTTTAAAAGGCGGAGAAATCGTTTTTCAAGGATCACCTTCAGAAATTTCTGAAGCTTGGTTTGAAAAAATCTACGGTGAAGGCGCTAAAGAAGTTCATATCAACTAAGTTTAAGGGATCAACAGCATGAAAAACTTCAATCTTAAATCAATGGTCTTTGACGGTATCACCATCGCCTTTCTTTTTTTGGTCGTGATAGTCGTTGTCACTAACCCAACCGAAGAACAACAACTGAATCTTTCTTTCAATGCCAGCTTGGCGGGTCTGCTGTTTTTGTTCAGTGGAGTTATTAGCTGGGTTTTGAATCACTTCAATATTCGCACTTGGGGAGAACAAATTTTTCTACCACCGCAGAAAAAAGCGGTTGATGCGGAAGTTCCACTTCTTAAAACTTTTTGGGGTTGGCAGGCTTTAATTGTCCTAATAACAACTTTTATTGTGGGTTTAGTAAAAACAAAATTTTCATTTTATGAACTTTCCAATCCCGATGGTTTCGCAGGCGCCATGCGTTTGTTCCAAGGTATATTTAACCCTGACTGGACCCTGCTTCCTAAAGCTGTTTTGAATATTATTGAAACGATTTTTATGGCCTTTATCGCAACGGCATTGGCTATTCCCATCGCTTTTGTTTTTAGTTTTTTAGCAGCAAAAAATATCATGAAGGGTCCTGTGGCTTTTCCTGTCTACCTTATTTTAAGAACATTGTTAAATGTGACCAGGTCAGTGGAAGCTTTGATTTGGGCTATTATTTTCTCAGTATGGGTGGGAATCGGACCTTTCGCGGGAATGATGGCATTGATGATTCACTCGATCGCATCATTGGCCAAGCAGTACTCGGAAATGGTAGAATCCGTAAATGAAGGACCCATTGAAGGGATTCTTTCAACGGGTGCCACAAGATTACAAATGGTTTGGTTTGCTATCGTTCCCCAAGTTATTTTACCCTACATTTCCTTTACCGTTTATCGTTGGGACATCAATGTTCGAATGGCCACAATTATTGGTTTAGTCGGTGGTGGTGGTATCGGCACACTTTTGATTCAGTACCAGGGTCAAGCGATGTGGCCACAGGTGGGCTGTATTATTGTGGTGATCGCGGTTGTCGTGTGGCTTCTGGATCAGGCTTCTGCTTACCTGCGTGAGGCTTTAAAATAATGTCTGAAGTCTTTATTTATGAAATGACAATCAAGGAACACCATTTAGATTCCTACGGTCATGTTAATAATGCCACCTATGTGCAAATTCTTGAAGAGGCCAGGTGGGAAAGCATCACCTTGAATGGTTATGGTTATGAAAAAGTTCAAAGCACAGGTATTGGTCCGGTCATCCTAGAAGTTTCAGTGAAATTTCGTAAAGAATTAAAACTTCGTGAAAAAATTCAAGTGACTGTGCAAACCGGTCCAATGAAGGGTAAAATCGGCACCATTCATCAAAGTATTTTGAAAAGTGATGGGACAGTGGCTTTAGAAGGTTATGTTGTTTATGGGATGTTTGATCTGAAGACCCGTAAGCTTGTTGAAGCAAGTCCTGAATGGCTTAAAGCCATCCAGGTCATTTAATTTATCTTAATCGACTGAAATCTTTTTCGTTCTTTCAAGTGGACTTAAGAATTCGTAAATCATTGGGATCACATACAAAGTAAAAATCGTAGAGATGAAAGTTCCACCGAGTACAGTAAGTGCTAACGCAGAACTCGTTTCTTTACCAATTCCTTGTTTCAGTAATAGCGGAAGGGCCGCTAAAATTGTTGCAATGGATGTCATTAGAATCGGTCTTAGTCTTACAGGACAACCTTCGATGATGGCCTGACGGATATCAGGTTGATGTTCTCGGGTTTGATTAACGAATTCCACAAGCAAGATAGAGTTCTTTTTTGCAATACCCATTAGAACAATCACACCAATAAGACTGAACAAATTTAACGACTGCCCAGTGACCCACAAAGCAAGCAGGGCTCCTGTTAAACCAAATGGTAGGGCCATCAAAACTGTTACAGGGTGAAGAAAGCTATTGTACTGCACAGCTAAGATCATATAGGCCACAATGATTCCTAAGATCAGAGCAAAATAAATACTTTTAAATGCATCTTCAAAACCAGCCGAGGCACCTTCGAGCTTAAATCCGTAGCCAGGTGGTAAAATTTCATTGGCAATTTTACGAGCTTCACCAAGAACAACACCTTGAGACTTTCCAGCCGCTAGGCCTCCATAGATGGAAATTGTTCTTTGACGGTCCACGCGGGAAATACTTTGAATGACGGGTTCTTCACGAATTTCGACAAGTTCTGAAAGTGAAATAAGATTGCCTGTAATATTGCGGACAAATATTTTTTTAATGTCATTTTGATTCAGGATAAAGCCCTCTTCAAGTTTGACTCTGATATCATAGCGACGACCATTTTGCGTGAATTGGCCTTCTCGTGATCCGGCGACTGCAGCATTGATCGTTCGGGTCACTGTTTCCATGGAAACACCCTTTGCCGCAATGATTTCCCTTTTCGGATAAATGCGAACTTCACGAGTTCCTTTTTTGTAATCAGTATCAAGATCCACAGCTAAGCTTTGGTCTTGCAAACGCTTCATGATCTCTTGGCCTTTTTCGTCCAAAATATCATAGTCAGGCCCTCGTAAGTTAAACGAAACTGGGAACGCACGTCCTGATGTAAGGTTTCTTGTCGATATATCACGCAGTTGGAAACGAACATCTTTAATAACGGAAAGTTCCTTTCGGACTTTTTCCATCACTTCTAAATGATTCAGTTCCCTGTCCAGACTGTCTTTTAAAATCAAGGGAATAAATCCTTGATTGGATGAACTTGAGGGTCCACCGGAACCCACGGAGACAAAAAAGCCTTGAATCTCTGGGATTGTTTTTAGGATTTTTTCGACTTCTTCTGCTTTTTTTAGAGTGTAATCCATGGAGGCGTCAAGTTTAGCTTGAAGAGTGAGAATAACAAAATTTTGATCCTGCGGTGGAACGAATTCTTTTTTTACAAATTTGAATAAAGACATTGAAACTGCAAAAATAATCATCCCAGTGGCTAAATAAAGATTTCTAAATTTAAAAACATGTTTCAAAGAATTTTGATAAACCTTCGCAAGATCTTCAAATTTATGATCCAGCCAGATTTCAAATTTTGATGGGTTGGGATTCATAGCTAGGAACTGTGCGGCTCGCATAGGTGTAATCGTGATAGATTCAACCAGTGATAAAAGTACAGCGGCTGACATTACGATACCGAATTGTAAAAAGAATTTACCAATAATTCCTTCCATGAAGATAACCGGCGCAAAAACGGCCACTACTGCTAAAGTTGCGGCGATGGCTGCGCCTAAAACTTCATGGGTACCATCGTAAGCGGCTTTGGCGGGACTTTTACCCATACGGAAGTGACGAATGATATTTTCAAGCACCATGATGGCATCATCGACAACGATTGAAATAACTAATGCTAAAGCAAGTAGTGTGAACAAATTCATCGTAAAGCCAGCAAAGTACATGATCAGAAAAGTTCCGATGATGGATGTGGGTATGGATAAAAACACATTAAATACAGAGGCCCAGTTTCCTAAAAACAAAAAGACTACAAACACAGTTACTAAGCCAGCGTATAAAAGTTTGGTTTGAGTTGCATTAACTGTGGCTTCCGTTGATTTCGTGAAGTCAACGTTTACACGCATATTAAAACCTGGTGGTAATCTTGATTTTAAATTTTCGATTTCTTCACGAAGGGCTTTAGCAACGGCGACTTCATTGGATCCCCTTTGTTTTCTAACGGCGATGGAAATTGCATATTTTCCATCTACTAAGGCGACTCTTCTTAAATCACTAAGTCCGTCCTCGACACGGGCGAAGTCTTTCAGTTTGTATTTTTGATTTAAAATAACAGATCCACCACGTCGAAGAATGGGAAGGTTTGCAAATTCCTCTACGCTTTGAGCTTCACCGAACTGACGTGCGTTAAGCTCTTGTTTAGGATTAGTGATAAAGCCTGCAGCTCGGTCAACGTGTTGTTGTTGAATGGAGTCTAGAATATCTGTCACTGTTAGATCGAAATTTTTGAGCTTCTCGTGATCGATCCAAACACGTAGATTTTTAGCACTGAAGCCGGCGACATTGACCTCTCCGATTCCGTCGACAGTTTGCATTTGTGAAATCAAGAACTGATCAGCATAGTCGACTGTTTCTTTGAATGTACCGTCACTCCAAACTCCAATAAACATAATGGGTTCTTCTTCAGGATTTTGCTTTCGTATTATGGGTTGGTCCACAACGCCGGGAGGTAGGCGAATTTGTGAAACAGCGGCTTGAACTTCCTGAAGTGCAACGTCGACATTTCTGTTGATATCAAATTCCATGGAAATTGATGCCGAGCCCTGTCTGGCAGTGGCTTTGATTTCTTTTAATCCTTCGAGCGACAAAAGCTGTTGTTCAAAAGGATCGATGATTTCAGATTCTACAATTTCAGGAGAAGCTCCTTCATAGGAGACACTGACGGAGACAATGGGAAAATCCACATCGGGCATTTGGCTGATACCCACCCTTAAAAAGGCGAGTCCTCCAAATACGATCAGGGCTGACATTAAGATCCAAGCGAATACAGGGCGGGTAATTGATATTTTAATTAAATCCATAGTTTTTAATTTTGCCTTTTAAGGGTCCGACTTAACAAACCTTAATTGATAACATTGTTATGTGTCATAATTTTTGTATTAACAGAGCGTCAAATTGTAAAAGTCATTGTTGCTGATTGCTACAAATTGTTATCTTTTGTTGGTGAAAAATTTAAAACAAATCAATCGTTATGTTGTCATCTTTATTATTACTTTATCGCAATTGGCTCAGGCCTTTACCTGGGATGAGTTTTATTCTCAAGCCGTTGAAAAATCCCCCGAAATACAGGCTCTTAAGTTGCAATACTCTGTTTCTGGTTTTCCAAAGTATGAAATTGAAAGACAATTCGATTGGACCTTAGCCCTTGAAGCAGGGCAGGACCGTGACCGAACTGTGTCTTTAACCAACCGGGCCTTTGATTTAGAAGAATCTTATTTGTATTCTGCAAGTGCAGAAAAATATTTTTCTACGGGAACAAATTTTAGCCTTGAAGTCCTTTCTGAAAAACTAAAATCCACAACAACTTTTTTGGCAGCTCCCCGTGATGGAGTGTTTAATTCCTATTTATTGACCATAGAACAAAATCTTTGGAGGGATTCCTTTGGAATGGGTTCTCGGGCTTTACTAAGATCTGCTGATGCACAAGGTGAGATCTACACAATGCGTGGGCTTGAGTTAATTGAAGAAGCTCTTATTAGTGGGTCTCAACTCTATTGGAATTCTGCGGTGGCATTTCGAAAATTAAATGAATCGAAAGCCGCTTTAAAACGTTACGAAAATCTTGTTAAAAATATTGAAAGAAAAGCTCAGAATAAATACGCAGCTCCTGGTGAACTTTCCCAGGTTCGAGCTGAACTTTATAACCAGCAACGACAAACCCAGTTGAATCAATTGGATTTCGATCGCAATCTTTTAAATTTAAAAGTATTTTTTCCTGAAATGACTTCTGATGATTGGATTTTGCCTATGGATATTCCAAAATATTCAGAAAAAATAAAGGCTGTGAATCTGAATATAGAAGATACTCGAAGCTTCAAAATTTCACAATTACAAAAATCTCAAGCTTACGATGCTGCTGAAAGTGTAAAACAAAATAATCGCTCACAAGTGGCCCTCGTCGGACGAGTGGGCTCTACAGGGGTCGATTCTTATACTCGTGAAGCACAAGAGCAAATGATTAATGGAGATCGACCCAGTTGGTATGTGGGTGTTAGATGGAGTCAAACTTTTGGAAGTGGAATTCGCTCGGCTCAAACCAAGCAGGCTGAGGCCCAAGCTCAAGCTCAGGAAATTCTTTTTGTGACTGAAAATCTAAGACTTAAAAAATTAAAGGCTCAGTTAGAATCTGATATTTTCACATTGGAAAACAATCTTAAAGTTCAGTTGCAGCTTCTTAACTCAAGAAGAGACGCTGTGAAAGAACTCACACAGATTTTTAATCAGGGAAGAATTGATATTAGCATTTTAATCGAAGCCATCAATCGCGCTGAAGCAGCAGAGGTGGAACAGGTGCAAGTCCGAGCTGACCTAGAGCTCGCCTACTTACAGTGGCAGGCTTTACTCGATAGAATATTGTAATTTCATAGGCAAATTCTCAAAATGAAACTTTGATTTTGAGTCTTTTTGTCGACTCTCTGTTCACTTTTTTGAACTTTTAAATTCATCTCAAGACCCTCCAGACCTTCGCCGATAATCAATTATGGATATGAACGGTAGGAGTCGAATATGTTAAAAAGATTTTTTTTGGCTCGGCAAGGTTTGCAAGTCGGCCCCTATACAGTTAATGAAGTTCTTGAAAAACTTCAATCCAATGAGCACGCTTGGAACGATTATATTTTTGAAGAATCACGTGAAGATTGGATGCTGATTTTAGAGCATCCTCTTTTTTCATCTAAGTATAATGAAGGCTGGGCCAGATCTACGCTTTCTGAAACAGCCACTCATCCCTTTCATGAAAAAAAATGGGTTGTATTCAAAGATGAAAAGAAATTTGGCCCTTTTACTTACCTTGAAATTGTACAAATGATGCAAGAGAAAACTCTTGTTGAGCAAGATCAATTGGCCACTTTGAGCCAACAAGAATTTAAAAAGATCAAAGAATTCGAAGAATTTTCTGCCAAAAAAGTAAAGCAACTATTGTCACAAGGAGATCGTCACGTGAAAGAAGTATTTAACAGAAGAAGATATCCACGTGCTGAGTTTGAGGGAACATTAATTGTTCATGACAATAAAACTGTCTTCAGAGGTCAATCTTTTCAGATCAGTGCCGGCGGTGCGGGGTTACTAATTCCTAGCCAAGCTCTACAACCAGGTCAGACGTTGCTGCTGCATTTTCATCCAACACGATCAGTCCCTGCTTTTAATGCTGTGGCCTCTGTGGTTAGCAAATTGGGATCGGATCTTGAAATGATGGGAACACCACACAAGTACGGAGTCAGATTTACAAGTCTGTCTCAAACAATTAAAGATCAAATTTACACATTTACAAGCACCTTGAATAAAAAGGAGGCCGCTTGATTTTTGTTCGGCTTTTTCTATTTTTAGGTTTGATCGGAACTCTTGGATGCTCTAACGGCGCAAGTTTTGGTGTTGAAGACAAACAAGAAGACTTTTCATCAACCCTTTATAATAATAAAGTCGATATCATTTGGGTGATTGATGATTCCCTTTCAATGAATATTCCTCAACAAAAGTTAGCCGCACAGGTTGATTCCATGATTCAAACTCTCAATTCACTGAAGATGGATTACAGAATGGTTGTCACGACCACATCCATAGGAAACGGTTTTGCTGGTGGTACTTATTTCGGATCACCGCAAATACTAACAGCATCGACTCCTAATTTAGTTAGCATCTTTCAAAATCGTCTTCTACGTGGTGAATCAGGATCCAACCTCGAGCAAGGTTTGCTAAGTGTGCAAAATCTGCTGTCTCCTAATTTTTTAAGCCAAGGTGGCCAAGGATTTCACCGTGAAGAGGCTTTGCTGCTGATTAATTTTTTAAGTGATGAAGATGATCAGTCTCCGGGGTCTGCATCCAGTGTCGTGCAGTCGCTGACCAATCAATTAAATACTTTCAAAAGACCGTTCCGTCCTAACGTAGGAGGATGGTTAGTCAACTTCATTGGAGTGCTAGATACCACTTGCCAGAACAATTTTGGACAGTCTTGGATTGGTAACAGGTATATTGATCTTGTTAATATTTCTAAAGGCACAAAATATTCTATTTGTACTCCTGATTTATCATTAGCTGTAAAGGGTTTGCAGACACGTGTTCTTGAAATCATAACGGATTACCCGCTGTCTTCAGTTCCTAATTTGGCGACTCTTCGCGTTCTAAAAGATGGCTTGGTCGTACCGAGGTCGCAGGTGAATGGTTGGGATTATATTCCTGATCTTCGAGTGATTCGGTTTTTTGGAACAGCTGTGCCAGCCGTGGATTCCAAAATTCGTGTTGAGTTCACCCCAGATTCTGCAGGCTAGTGAACTGTCTCGAGCTCTTGTTTAACTTCGGATTGCTTAAGAAGCTCTCGAGGTGGCCCCTGTTTAATTATTTTCCCACGGCTTAACACAATCATGTGATCACAATTTTCGATGGTGCTAAGGCGGTGAGCAATAATGATGCACGTTTTATTTTTCATGATTTCGAGAGTTGCTTTTTGAATAAGACTTTCTGTTTCGCTGTCCACGTTGGCAGTGGCTTCATCCAGTATGACAACATCAGGATCCCGACTTAAAACTCTTAGAAATGCAATCAGTTGTCTTTCGCCTAGGGAAAGATTGCTACCTTTTTCCAAGACTTTAAAATCCAAATCTCGGCCGGTTCGGCTGAGATAGTCTTTAAAACCCACCAACTGAAAGGCATGATTAAGATGATGATCTGTGATGGTTGGGTCACCTAATACAATATTTTCTTTCAGACTGCCTTTAAATAAGTAGGGGTCTTGTTGAATCAAAGCAAAGCGTCTTCTTAAATCCAAAGGAGAAATTTGTAATAAATTCTTTCCATCAATTAAAATTTCACCTTCATTGATTTCATAGAGTCTTAATAGAAGTGAAGCAAAAGTGGTTTTTCCTGAACCTGTTCGTCCTGTTAGCGCCAAGCTTTGTCCGGGCTGAACAGTAAGCGAAACATCTTCAAGGACTTTGGGTAAATGCTTTTGGTAACGAAAAGTGACATCTTTGAATTCAATTTTTCCTTTGAATTTAGATTCTACAGCCAGCGTTTCATCAAAATTTTCTTGAGGATGCGAAAATAAAGTTTTCAACCGATCAGCACTGGTTAATGAGTTTTGAAACTGTTGATACTTTTCCAAGATTTCACGAATGGGATGAATGATGTCTTGAGAATTAAGTACAAAAGCGATTAAAGCAGCTAATGCTATTTCTCCCCTGATGGCCGCTCCACCGGCCAAGTAAAGAGCACTGATCACCACAGAGGCATTCAGAAGATTCATCGAAGGCTGCATCAGTGCATAAGCTTTTACAGATTTCATATTGAGATTCCAATAGTCATTGGAAAGATTTTTCATCTGATGAATCGATTTTTTTTGCTGATTCAGAATTTGAACAATCTTCATGCCGTTGAAATTTTCTGCTAAGAATCCGTTAATCTCGGCTAATTTTTTCTTTTGATCCACTAAAATTAATTTTATTTTTTCAGTTAACCAGTAAGCCAGATAAGTAAATAGTGGTACTAACAAAAGACTGAGTAAAGTGAGTTTAACAGATATGAAAAGCAGTGAAATTAATATGGAAGCAAGGATAACTGTTTGAACAAAGGCTGTTACAACACCATCAGTAAAAAGTTCTGCTAAAGTATTGGGGTCGTTTGTTAGACGAGTGACTATTCGCCCAGTTGAATTTTGATTAAAAAATTCCAGAGGCATTTTTTGTACATGCTTGACTAAGTCCACACGCACTTCATGAATAATTCTGTTGCCAAGAAAGCTAAACAAACTGAACTGACTGAATTCAAAAAGAGTTCGGGTGATTTCAATCCCCAAATAAATAAGAGCTGCTGTGGCCAAAAAGGCGACATCCTTATTCTGAAACCCTCTTTCGGCTACCATCCCGATGAGAAACGGAATAGCCCTTGATAAGGCAGCCAATCCAAGCACAAGAACCACTAAAACAGCAACAGCACCCCAATGCCTTTTCAAATAAGGCTTCATGAACTTCAGAAGATCACCGTAACCCATGATTGATGATGTGCCTGATTGATTCTCTTGATCTAATTTCATGAAGAAAGTCCTTCATTTTGAATTTTCTGGAAAACTTGTAAAGTAGGACTGTTTTTCAGAGCCTCATCCCAAAGTCCTTGAAACTCAATTTGTCCCTCTCGAAGAACAATAACTTTTTGAGTTATTTTAACAGTGGATAGTCGATGAGCAATCACAAGGTAAGTTTTTTCAGGATCAGCAAAAAGTTGCTGACTGATTTTAAATTCAGTTTCTGTGTCCACTGCTGAAAGTACATCGTCTAGAATCATCAATTGAGGATTAAGTGCATAAGCTCTGGCTAAGGTGAGCCTTTGCTTTTGCCCCCCTGATAGATTAACTCCCTTTTCACCCAACATTGATTTTTCTTTTTCAGGTAATCTTTGAACTTCTTCATCCATTTGAAATTTAGCAAGTTCAGACCAAAGTCTTCGATCGGTGTTTTCAATATCAGGATCTGGATGGGTAATTCCCATCAACACATTATCTGCAACAGACCGACCAAAAAGAAAGGGTTCTTGGGGGACAAGCTGAATGGTTTTTCTTAAAGAATCCAATGTGTAATTCGAGTGAGGGATTCCATTAATTAAAATTTGCCCCCTATCAAGTGGATAAAGCCTAAGAATCAAATGGATCAATGTACTTTTTCCTGATCCAATGGGACCAAGTAAGGCCCATTTTTCACCGCTATTAATTTTGAAATTTATATTTTGTAAAATCCAGTTGGGAGCTGTTTCATATTTAAAATAAACATCACGAAACTCTATGGATTCTATGCTCTTGAGTTCTAAAGTGCCCGAATCAGGTGTGTCAGTTTGAGTTTTTAAAATTTCTTTGACTCTTCCAAAAGAGGCCATACCTTTTTGCCAATAGGAAAGACCCAGTCCTAAAGCTGTCATGGGCCAAACCATTTTTTGCACGTACTTGTGAAAAGCGATGAAGGTTCCGACGGTGGCAGTCCCTGAAAGCACATCATCTTGAGCTACGTACAGTAAAATGACCCCGCCAAATGTCGCTGAGAGCTGCATAACAGGCATAAAAATCGCATCGATAACCGAAGTTTTAAAACTTTGAGCTTCTAAACGTTTTGAGACAGTTTCGTAGAGCTTCAGGCGTAAGGTTTCAAGACCAAAGCCTTTGACAACTCGAATCCCACTGATTTGTTCTTCTGTAAATTGAGTTAAATCAGCATAAATTTCTTGTTGTTTAGTGTAGTTTTTTTCAATTTTATTCATTACGTACCAAATAAGAAGAGGTACAAATGGCAATAAAATCAAAGATTTCCAAGTCCATTCAGGGTTTAAAGAAAGCATGATGGGGATCACAATGATGGTATAAATTATTCCATCAGCTAAAATTAAAAAGCCAGGACCTATACCTTGCCTAAAGGATTGAATGTCATTGGTCATCAGGCTCATGAGTTCACCAGGAGGATTTTTTTGAAAAAATCGTGAGCTCATGTAAACCATATGGTCGAACAATGTGAGTCTTAGGTGTTCACCAGCCGTGGTATGAAATTCACCCCATTGTCTTCGCCAGCCGTAACGAAACAAGGAAAGCATGATCATGACAGCTGCAAACATCACACAGGTTTTTGTGAGTTCAGATAGAGGAGCTACTTTTTCAATTTGATCAATACCCATTTTGATAAACAAAGGCCAAATCGAATCGAGGAAGTTTGTTACGATAAGTAATGAAATTCCTAGGACAAAAGGTCGCTTATTATGAAGGACATAAAACAAAAATGGTTTTTGTGTCAGTGATTTGTGGCCAGCCATGGCTCTGTTAAACTTTCGAATAGGATCAAAGTCAATGTCTAGAGACGGAGGTCTAAATTAAATAATCTGGACTGCCCTTGCGAAGCTTAAAGCATTTTACTTTGTTAAGTGTAAGAGTGAGGTTTTTATGCAATTTACAGTTTTACCAGGAAAAAATCCATCCCCAGAGCAAATGGAACTTTTTAATAGCGCTTTTGAATTTTGGTATCAAAATTGGGTGGACGTTTATAAGCGAATTGATCCTATGTATGTTTTAAGTGCAAACGAATTTTTTAGACAGGACTACTTCGGTGTCATCCATGAAAATGACAAACCCTTGGCTGTTCATCTTTATTCAGTTTTTGATATCAGATGTTGCTCAATTTTAAAGCATGAATATTTAAAACAAAATTTTACCGCCTCTTTTTTTGAATATTTAAAGAAAAATGAAATTTTTCAAGTGATGAGTTTTGAGTCCATGATGGTGGATCCCAGTTTTAGGAAGCGTGCAGGAGGCATTGGCTTAGCTCCACTTTTATTTTCACAAGGCATCCAGTTCTTGCAAAGTCTTGAAAACATACAGGCCATGGTGGCTCCTGCAAGATCAGATGTGGGAGTGGCCCAATTGGCGCAAAGTGGGGGTTGTGAAATAATTGAAAACATTGATCTCCACGGCGTACCGGTCTCCCTTGTTTGTGGTTTAAGAGAAAATTTGCACCTCAATTTTCTAACAACTGATTTAAAAGATCTTGCTTTACAGCTTTTTAGTCACACCCCAACTCTTACAAGAAAGGTCCCCTACGATGGATTCGATATTAAACGCATTGCAAGTTAGTGCTCAGGAAACTTCCCAAAAAGTTATGATATGTGATTGGCAAAATCCAGCCGTGTATGCCGAGTGGTTATCGCAAACTTACCACTTTGTTAAACATACTACGCGATTACTAGCCATGGGTGCCAGTGTGGCGGAAGTCGCTGTTGAAGATGATTTGCATTATTTTTTTCTTAAACATCTTCCGGAAGAACAAAAACATGATTTAATTCTGATTCATGACGTAAAAAAATTGGGACAGAATCTATCACCCTCTAGCTTTGCAACTTCTCAGTTCGTGGAAAATCAAAAAAAAGATATGAAGCTTAATGGTTGCATGGCTCACATGGGTTACATGCTTTATTTGGAGAATCTTTCGATTGCAGTGGGGCCTGAACTTTACAACCGAGTTAGTCAATATCATAATCCTAAAGCTTGCCATTTTTTAAAAACACATACTCAGGATGACGTTGATCACGTACGTGGAGCACTTGAATTTTGTATGGGCTTGAATCAAAAACAAAAAACGACTTTGCTTAATTCCATTCTTTCTACTCACGAGGGGTATAAAAAAATATTGAGCGAAATTTTAGCTAAGCATCAGCCTGTAAATATTGAGACGGCTTCTTAAATTGAAAATTCAAAATACGGTAGGGCGATAAAATCGCCACCGTATTGTTGTGCTCGTCAAGAACGGGAACGAAGCTATCGTGAAACATTTGCGCTTCACTGATTCTTTCAGACCACTTTTCAGTGGCAACATGAGGCTGCAGTTGTAAGTGCATTGGAGTTTTGATTTGTTCTGAAAAAATACGAATGGCTTGGTCAGCAAGGGATTTTGCTATGAAAGGATTTCTTTCATACAGATCCCACCAATGGTTGGTTAAAATATCAGTGATCGAATAGCTCGAAATTTTAAAAAAATTAAAACTTCTGTAAATTTGTAAACCCTGGTGATCATAAATTTCAAAAATATGTGAATCCAAAAGGAATTCATCACTACCTTCAGGAAAGTGCCAACCCATTTTTTTTACGAAAAGCCGAAGAGCATCGATTTCAGAGAATTTTTTACTTTTGAACTGATTTTCAATTAAAAACTCGGATAGAACTTCAAGGTTTGGAAGATACAGAAGGTTAAGGGCCTTTGAAGATTTGACTTTGTGTTCAATCGAGGAAAAAGATTCGGTCACGTTGAGAAAGGGCTCTAGCTGAGATTGAATGCTAAATAAAAGTTCAGAAAACTTTTGTTTTTTTACTTCTAATTCAGCAGTGCTCATAGGGCCCTTTTATGTGCTTTAAGCTCTTTTTTTTGTTTTTCTATTGAGGTGTCTTCTTGCTTCCTTTTCATAGGCTTGAACAAGAGAGTCAAGAATAACGTTCTCGGGGATCTTTAGGATTGCAACAAGATCTGCAATTATGTTGAGAGGCACTTTTGAGTGACCATTTTCAAGTAGTGAAATAAATTGAGGAATTTTGTATCCTAATTGAGAAGCCAGTTGCTGCTGAGTGATTCCAGCTTGTGCACGGTAAGTTTTTAAAATTTCGCCGATTTCCATATGTATATTCTCCTGATGCTATGATCTTTCACAAAATCTCAGAACTAGTCAAAGGTATTTTAATTAAAATTAAGTAATACACTTTAAATATTTTTTATGTTTTCCTAATGAAATGGAAGAAAAAGATTCAGCTCATTTAAGTTCTCAACTATTGTCAGTGCTTTGTCATGATCTGGCAACTCCGATGACAGTTATCACTCTTAATTTGGAAAAAGTTAAATTTGAACTGATGGCCCTGAAGGACTATGACTTTGGCCCATCGATGGATTCCATTGATCGATCTCTGAACGCAGCAAAAAAAGTGAATTCAATGCTCAGTTTAGCACGGGATGCCCATGGTTTGAGCTCTGGAAAGTTGCCAATTTTATCGAATCCAATTTCTTTGAAGCAGTGTTTTTTGTCGGCGCTGCAGCAGCTAGAATCAATGGCAAAAGCTAAAAATGTGCAATTTGATTTCTTGGAATGGCCTACTTTTGATAGAACCTTTACAGACGAGAATTTATTTACCAATCACATACTGATCAATCTTTTAACAAATGCGATTAAATTTTCTTACCGGGATGGCAAAGTATTAATCAGTGTGCAAAAAAAATTAGATTTTTATATGATTTATATTTCTGACAGTGGAGTCGGTATTCCCAAAGAAAAAGTTCCCACTTTATTTAATTTTTCTGGGTCCACCACCAGCTTGGGGACAGAAAATGAAGCAGGAACGGGCTACGGACTGCCGATCGTAAAATTTTTGATTGATAGTATCGGGGCTGAGATTCAGGTTTTTTCGAAGCAAAAGTCAGATTCGAGTGCTTATTCAGGGACCTTGTTTGAGCTCAAGGTCCCCTATATTGTTACTGATTCATCAAAGCTTTAACGTTTAATTTTCCTTCTGTAACGGCTTTACCAGTTAATGAGGGAATTTTAACGGCCGAATTTAAAATGGCATTTTTGACATCTTTGTAATTGGCGTTTGGATGGGCTGACCAATACAAAGCAGCGGCACCCGCCACATGGGGAGTGGCCATGGAAGTTCCATCCCAAGTCGCTTTAAAGCCAAATTTATCAATCACCGTATCATCATAGTTATTCGCAACAGTCGTCGAAAAAACCTTTACTCCTGGAGCGCCAATATGCACTGTTTTGCTGCCAAAATTAGAAAAAACTCCTAGCTTATCGGAACTATCAAGCGCTGCAACTGTGATGATATTTTCAAAATTATAACTGGCGGGGTAAATGGGACGTGAATCTGTGTCATTATTGTAGCCACGACCTTTTCGACCATTGCCTGCGGCTGCCACAAAAAGAACCCCTTTTTCTTGAGCGTATTGAATGGCTTCCTTAAGTGCTAAATTTTCCTCGGATTGATCGTCCTGACCTTCTCCACCCCATGAGTTAGAAAGAATTTGTGCTCCATTATCCACAGCATAGCGGATGGCTTGAATGGCAGCTGCCGTCGTTCCCGAGCCTTTTTCACTGATAAATCTGAGGCTCATGATTTTTACATTGGGAGCGACGCCTGAAATTCCAATTGAGTTGTTACCTCTGGCTGCCACATTTCCTGCGCAATGAGTTCCATGTCCAGGATTACCTCCCCCAGTTAATAAATCCAGAGGGTTATCCACAGCCAAGTCGTAGGGAAGAGAGTCGTTGCTGACGAAATCATAGCCGATCACATCATCCACATAACCGTTGTTGTCGTCGTCGATCTTGTTGTTAGGAATTTCCTTTTTGTTCCACCATAAGTTCTCTAGTAAATCCTCATGAGTGTAATCAACTCCCGTGTCGAGGACAGCCACAACAATTTCAGGATTTCCTTGAGTTTTTGCCCAAGCTTCTTTAACCCCGTTGTCAATCATACCCCACTGTTTATTGTAAAGTGGATCGGCACCAGCTTGAGTTGTGGGAGTTGGTGGGATGGCCGGGTTATCAGGCCGCAATCCACGATTAGATCCCCGTTGAGCCAAAAGCTGTTCGCGTTTTTTTAAATCTTGAATGCGAAAGTCATGCAAAAGTCCCAGTTGAAAATTAGGCTGTACAGTAATAACTCCTTCAATTTCCGATAGCTTTGATAATTGTCGGGGCTGACTGATGAGGTACCAGCCTCCGCCTATGTTTTTCATTCCCAGATTTCGAAAAGCTTTCATGTCTTTTGTTGAATCTGCTATTTTAACGAGCACTTCCTGTTGTGAGTGACTTTGGGCGTAGGCAATTTCGGTGAGCACCAAGCTCAAAATCATGCCAATTAGCAGTAGGTATCCAAAAAATAATGATTTACGATATGTGATAGCCATAAAAGTTCCCCTCCTTGAGAAAATTCATTACAAAATCATAGGTTCCATTTTGGCACTCAAGCAAAGTTAAAACACAAAAATGAATCGACGCGTTGGACAAAAAGCTCAAGCTTCTGACATAGTTAATGCTGTTGGCTTTATGGAAATTCCGAGTTACTTAATTGAAAGTCTAATGAAAATGAAAAGGGAGCGTTATGTTGGGAACTCAAACCTCAGATGATTTTTCACGTAGCTTTGCATTCACTACAAAGTTGGATGCCATAGTCGCGTGGGGACGAAAAAATGCCTTGTGGCCACTGCCTTATGGAACGGCCTGTTGTGGTATCGAACTCATGAGCGTAATGGGTCCCAAATATGATCTTGCTCGCTTCGGTGCTGAGGTTGTCAGGTTCTCTCCAAGACAAGCGGATCTACTTGTTGTGGCAGGAACAATCACCGAAAAAATGGCTCCTATTTTGGTGCGCATCTACGAACAAATGTTAGAACCCAAGTATGTTTTGTCTATGGGAGCTTGTGCTTCCAGTGGTGGATTCTACCGAGCGTATCACGTGTTACAGGGTTGTGATAAAGTCATTCCTGTTGACGTGTATGTTCCTGGTTGTCCTCCGACTCCCGAAGCCGTTTTAGATGGTGTTATGCTTTTACAAAAAATGATTGCGACTCAACAACCACGTCCTTGGAAGGACAATTGGAAGAATCCCCATGACCAAGCTTGAAGAACTAAAAACGGCCCTCGGCCAACAAATGGATGTTTCAAAGATGAAGTTCACTCATGCCGTGGGTGATGACGTTATTGAGCTCGAAAAAAATCAGTTGATCCCAGCCCTTCGTTTTTTAAGAAATCACAGTTTTGATTTTTTAATGGACGTTTGTGGTGCCGACTATCCAGCCAGGGCGAAACGTTTTGATGTGGTCTATCATCTTTTTTCTTCTAAAGAAGGTCAGCGCCTTCGTATCAAAGTCGCTCTTGCTGAAGGTGAATCGGTACCGTCTGCTTTACAAGTTTGGCGTGGGGCGGACTGGTTTGAGCGAGAAGCCTTTGATATGTTCGGAATTATTTTCGAAGGTCATCCTAACTTAAAAAAATTATTAACTCATCACCAATTTGTCGGACATCCACTTAGAAAAGATTATGAAGCGGATCACCAGCAACATTGCGATAGTGTACAGCCCATTCATTTTTTAAATGATGAAAACTCTCGCGGTGATGTTTTAAATGAAAATTTAGTTCCACTTAACATTGGTCCCTCTCATCCAGCCATGCATGGAACTTTACGGGTCATGGTCGAGCTCGATGGTGAAACCATAGTGCGTGTAAATAACGAAATTGGTTATTTGCATCGTTGTTTCGAAAAAATGGCTGAAACTCATCCTTACAACCAGGTGATTCCCTACACAGATCGTTTGAATTATTGCTCAGCTCCTTCCAATAACGTCGGCTATTGCAAAACTGTTGAAAAATTATTGGGTGTGGAAATTCCTGCGCGCGCACAAGCCATGCGAGTGATTTTAATGGAATTGTCTCGGGTGATCGATCACATCGTTGCTGTCGGAACGGGTGGAGTCGACTTAGGTGCTTTGACTTCGTTCTTCCATTTATTCACTTACCGAGAAAAAGTTTACACTTTATTTGAAAAACTTTGTGGTGCAAGATTAACAGTCAGTATGACCCGCGTGGGTGGCATGGCTCAAGATGCACCTGATGGATGGTTTGATGATGTTCTCGCATTTTGTAAAGATATGCGCGGCGGTGTTGATGAAATCACAAAGCTGATGCTTGATAACAAAATTTTTATCAAGCGAACTCAAGGTGTGTGCCCTGTGAAGTCCAACGAGGCCATTGAATGGGGTTACACAGGTCCTATGCTTCGTGCTTCAGGTGTGAATTTAGATCTTAGAAAATTAACTCCTTATTATGGTTATGATGGACTTAATTTTGACGTTCCAGTGGGCTCGAACGGTGATATTTATGATCGCTACCTAGTTCGCATCGAAGAGATGAAGCAAAGCTTAAGAATCATCGAGCAGGTTTGTAAAAATATGCCCGGCGGAGATTACACAATTCGTGACAAGGGTATCGTGCTTCCAGAAAAAAAAGATGTTTACGGAAACATCGAAGGTTTGATGAATCACTTTATGCTTGTGATTAAAGGCCTTAGACCTCCTGTTGGGGAAACCTATGATGCCACTGAAGCTCCTAACGGAGAGCTTGGTTTTTATTTAGTCAGTGATGGCTCAGCAAACCCCTACAGACTTAAAGTGCGACCACCTTGTTTTGCAATTTACCAATCATTTCCTCATGTCGTAAGAGGTTCAATGTTAGCGGATGCGATTGCAACTGTAGCTAGTATGAACGTTATTGCGGGTGAACTTGATCGATAATAGGAGATTATAAAAATGTTTCAGTTATCCTCTGAAGGACTGCAGGCTGTAAAAAAGGAACTCTCTCGTTACGAAACAAAGGACTCGGCTATTATTCCAAGCCTTTTTATCGCGCAAAAAGAAAACAATGGTTGGGTTTCAAAAGACGTGGTCGATCATTTGTCAAAAGTGATGGAAATTCCTGAAAGCAAAATTAATGAAGTTTTTAAGTTCTACACCATGTTCAATCAAAAACCTGTGGGTAAGTATCATGTTCAGGTTTGTGCCACAATTTCCTGTGCTCTCGTAGGAGCTCGCGAACTTTCTAGTCATTTGTGTCATGAACTCAAAGTGAAACACAATGAAGTGACAGAAGATGGAAGATTCACAATCAGCCGAGTTGAATGTTTAGGTTCTTGTGGAACAGCTCCTATGATGCAAGTGAATGATCGCTATTACGAAAATTTAACGAATGAATCTGCAATGAATATTTTAAGAGGTCTCAAATGAGCGAAGTTAAATATCTAACTGAGTTTTATCATCTTAACGAATTTCAAGGTCTTGAAGGCTACAAAAAAAATGGTGGCTATGTTGAAGCAGCGAAAGCTTTGAAAATGAAGCCTGAAGAAATCATCGATGAAGTTAAAAAATCAGGTCTTCGTGGTCGTGGCGGAGCTGGTTTTTCTACTGGAATGAAGTGGGGCTTTTTACCTAAAAACAACGAACCCCGATACTTGCTTTGTAATGCCGATGAAGGTGAGCCTGGAACTTTTAAAGATCGTTTGATGATGGAAAGAGCGCCTCATCAGTTAATCGAAGGCATGATTATTTCAGCCTTCGCTATCAATTCAAAAAAATCTTATATTTATATTCGTGGCGAATACGACTACCCCATTGCTTGTGTTAGAAAAGCCATCGAAGAAGCCTATGCAGCCGGATATTTAGGGAAAAATATTTTTGGTTCTGGTTTTGATCACGATATGGATGTTTACGTGGGTGCCGGTGCTTACATTTGTGGTGAAGAAACAGGAATGATTTCATCTCTTGAAGGCCTTAAAGGTCAGCCCAAATTAAAGCCTCCATTTCCAGCTGTACAAGGTTATTTAAGAAAACCCACTATCGTGAACAATGTCGAAACATTGGCAGCTGTTAAATATATTATTCGTGACGGAGCTCAAGGATACAAAAAGTACGGAACAGAAAAATCCACTGGAACAAAATTATTTTCAGTCAGTGGAAATGTGATGAAACCAGGAAATTTCGAAGTTCCATTGGGATATCCTTTAAAAGATCTTATTGAATTGGCTGGTGGAATGAAGCCTGGACGTAAATTAAAAGCCGTTATTCCTGGTGGTTCATCGGCTCCTGTTTTAAATGCTGAAGAAGCCATGAAAGCCACTATGGATTACGAAAATTTAGCAAGTCTTGGAACCATGTTGGGTTCAGGGGCTGTGATTGTGATCGATGATTCTCAGTGCATGGTGGATATGCTAGGTACGCTGACGCATTTTTATCATCACGAATCCTGTGGTCAGTGCACACCTTGTCGTGAAGGAACGGGCTGGCTTGATAAAATTGTTCACTCGATTTTAGAAGGTCGCGGAAGACTGCAAGACATCGATTTATTAATTAAAGTGGCTGACAATATGAAAGGCCGCACGATCTGTGCCCTTTCAGATGCAGCTGCTTTACCAGTACTTAGTTTTGTTTCTAAGTTTCGTGAAGAATTTGAGTTTTTTGTACGAGAAGGCCGCTCTCAGGTAAAAGGAACCAATTATGCCCAAATGCACCATTAATGGACAAGAAGTAGAAGTAAAAGAAGGAAGCACTATCATGCAGGCTTTCTATCAACTTGATCAGGGCATTGCTCACTATTGTTATCATCCCGGACTTTCTGTAGCGGGTGTGTGCAGACTTTGTGTTGTTGATATTGAAGGAAATCCACGTCCCCAAATCGCTTGTAATACAGTGGTGACCGAAGGCATGAAAGTTTCCAATCAGTCGGAAAAAATCAAAGATGGTGTGAAATGGATTCTGGATTTTCACTTGATCAATCATCCGCTCGATTGTCCTATTTGTGACCAAGCCGGTGAGTGCGGACTTCAAGAACAATATATGGAGTACGGCAAATACAACTCCGAGATGGCTGAACCCAAAGTTAAAAAACACAAAGTTGTGGATTTAGGTCCCACCGTGGTTTTGGATTCTGAAAGATGCATTTTATGTTCACGTTGCGTTCGCTTCACTGATGAAGTTTCGAAGACCAATGAACTGGGTCTCTTTAACCGTGGTGACAAAACAGAGATTGGAACTTTTGAAGGTAAAGAACTCAACAACAAATACTCTTTGAACACTGTGGATATTTGCCCAGTAGGAGCTTTGACCTCAAAAGATTTCAGATTCCGTCAAAGGGTATGGTATCTCAAAAATTCTGAAACGGTCTGCACAGGATGCTCAACGGGTTGTAATGTAAAAGTCTATTACAACAAAGAAGGTGCATTTCGTGTGAAGCCTGTTTTCAATGAAAACGTCAATGGGCACTGGATGTGTGACGAAGGCCGAGATATTTATAAATTTGTTAATATTGAACATCGCCAAACATTAGCGCACAAAATGATCGGTGGTCAGAAATCTGAAATGCCTGCTGGACAAGCGGCCACAGAAGCTTTTCAAGTTGTAAAGTCCACACCTTCTGAAAAATTAGCAGTTGTTTTAACGGGTCAATATACAAACGAAGAGTACGAAGCTGTTTTGAAAAACTTTAAAACAAAAAATGTTTTTCATTGGAAGAATTTAGAAAATTCGATGAATGATTTTGATGGTTTATTAATTCGTGGTGATAAAAACCCCAATACAAAGGGACTTGAAGCGGCCATGAAAGCGGCTGGCATTCATACCAATTGGAATGATCTTGAAAAATCACTCAGCTCGGGTGCCATCACAACAGTGGTTGTGGCAGGTCCTGAAAATTTAGCGGTGTATCCTGATTTTGCAGATAAAGTGAAACTTATGGCTCAAGCGGAAAATGTGATCTGGATGACAGCTTGTCATTCGGAACAGTTTAAAGCTTTTAATCAATCAGCCTTTGTAATTCCTACGAAAAGCTACCTTGAAAAAGCAGGGACATTTACGAATCATGCAGGACTCAATCAGTCCTTTAAGAAAGCAACAACCATAGTAAGCCATGCTTTGACGTTATCAGAGGCTAGCTTCTTGTTAACAGGACAAAGTATTCCAATCGCTGTGGCTCCTCAGGCAGCAGCATTCGTAGATGTGGATAGAAGAGCTGACCAAGTGATGATCGAGAACCGAAAGAAAAACGAATTTGTTTTCAAAAGGGGATCTCTATGAGCGTTGTGAATAATACTCCGAATAAATCCAATTGGTATTTTAGTAGTATTTTAGGTGGATTATTTATCACAGCTAAGCACTTGATAAAAAATCTTCTCAATAAAGATAAGATGATCACTTTGAATTACCCCGAGGAAAAGTATGAGTACTCTCCGCGGTTTAAGGGTAATCACGTACTGACTGTGAAAAAAGACGGAGCCATTCGCTGTACAGCTTGTATGCTTTGTGCAACGAACTGCCCTGCAGAGTGCATTAAAATCACAGCGGCAGAGCACAATGATCCCACAGTAGAAAAATTCCCGATCGCCTACGAAATTGATGTTTTACGTTGTGTGTTTTGTGGATTTTGTGAAGAAGCCTGTCCTGTTGATGCGATTCGTATGGGACCTGAGTGGCAAACACCTGGATCCAATGGAAGCCAGTTTATCTATGACATTAATCATTTAGCTTACCGCCCACAATTAAAAGGCGGAGTCGTTTCAGTGGTTGATGAAGTGGAAAGACATAAAAGCGGGATCTAGTGAAAAGCGGGATCTAGTTAAAACAGGATTTCTGACCAGAGTCCTTCACAACATCGGCAAATCGCTTGTCGATGTTGAACTGATAATTCTTAGTCTCTACAAAGGGAATCGCATTTTTAATTGAAGCAATATATTCCCTTGGATTACTGATTTGTTTTTTCCATTTTAATGCTTTTGTAATGGTTCTGTCTAAATTTCCTGGCCCCATATTGTAAGCTAAAGGCACTAGGGAAAGCTCCACTTGCAGTTGGTCTTTCGATGAGAGTTTGACCACCTCATTAGAAAAGGCAGATCTTCTGGCTCGGGTTCGAGTGACCTTCAAACTGGAAAATCCGACCAGTAGATTTCTTAGGATTTGATTATCGTCAGCTCCCACAAAGGAACAAGTGCGAAAAAGTTCATTTGCCTTTTTTTTAGTGGAATAGAATTTTTTAAAATTGGTATCTGATAAAATTTCTTCTCCTAAGTTCCTGCATACTAAATGCTCTGATTTTTCAAGGTGCTCTTGTACGCCCTCTTTTGAAAAATTAATAAAGTCTTGAATGTATTCGGGCATAATTTGACCTGCACCCCAAGCTTTTCGTCGGGACCTTACATAATTTTGCAGGCCCGATTCTTTCGTCAGCATTTTAAAATAAAGTTTCACCCACTCATTTTGAACAGATGGATCCTTTGAATCACTGACATAATCTTTCAAACATTGGGTGACCGTTTCGAAAGAGTTATGGATGAGTTTAATAGAATCCTCTGATTGGCAGGGGGTCTTTTGAAAATCATGAAGAACATCATCATCATCACAGCGAACAAAATTGTTACCTACAAACTCTTCTTTACTCTTTCTTTTTTCTTTGTCTGTTAATTTGCGACCTGCTGAAACCTGTGCGAGGGCCGAACTGATACAGCTTCTTTTCACAAAAAGTTTTGAAAAAGGTTGGGATTTAAGAAATTCAGCTGAAAGGTTATTAGACTTTTTAAGAGCTGTGATTTCTTGGGTTAGATAGGACTTATCTTCTTCACACTTCAGGCTGTTCGTTGAATTGGTTTGATGCTGTTTTGTAGAAGCTTGATCTTGCGAGTAGGCGTAATCAAGTGAAAGAAAAGTCAAAATCATAAATAGAATCTGCATCTTTGTTACCATGTCTGTCTTCAATGCAGGGAACTGGCCACAAAAGTATCTTCTAATCGACTTTATGAACTTTGATTGTTTCGAAGTGAGACAGAGACAAAATATGTCAGTGAGAAGTGAATAGCAGCCGAGTCTTTTGACACCTCTGAGGGGCTATGATTTAATTTCACATATGTTGATGCCACTACAAGCGCCAGAAATTTGGGATAAAATTAATAATCAGCTAACTGAGATTTTTAATTATCCTAAAGAAAATGCCATTCGAACTTACCCTAATCTTTACTGCGCAGTGGATGAAGTCACAACTCAGTTGGCTTCTTTTTTATCGCACAAAAAATCTTTTACCTGGATTAAGGGGCTCTCGCCAATGTTCGAAGGCTCACTGGCTAGCTTTTTGCGGGACGGCTTTCAAGTTCAAAGTGTGGATTGGAAAGTCCACCAACAGTTCGGTCAAGAGCCAGTGGCCTGGGTGGAAGCACTGCCAAAAGATACTTTGTTTGTTTTAGGTTTTGAAGAACACGCAGTCACGGGTCAAAAAGTAAATCTTAATTTATTTGAAGAAGCATTAAATAATAAAAAAATATTTTTTATCCGAGTTAGCCACTTTCAATTGCCAGATTCATCGCAGCTCATGCCTTTCACTGTTTGGATTGGTCCCTCAGGTTTTGGATCTTTAGCCACTGTAGTCTGCGGTTCTAGGTTTCGAGCTCCAGAAAAAGTGATGCCCTATCATCCTTGGAAAGCTCCCTCGTTTCAAAACCGAAAGCAGTTAATCGAAAATCAAACAGCCATTCAAAATTTTGAAAAAAACTTTTCTGAATGGGCTTACTTCCAAAATGTGTCAGCAAGAAGATGGGACCGCTCAGTATTGGTATTTCCTGATTTGTCAGCAGATGCCATCAGAACAAGATTGATCGCTAAAAATGTTCCAGAAGATCAAGTTGTCACTCCGAACACTTGCTTTACTGAATCTTACAAGATGATGAAAACTTGGTGGACTCCTCAGCCCACACCCGAAACTTTAAGGGGAATGTTAGTTATCGATGCAGCAGCCATTATAAAGCCTGATTTTTTAACAACTTTTCAAAGTGTTATAAAATCACTTCAGTTTGATTCTCAATGGCCACAGAACTAGAAGGCTCATTTATTATTTTAAGAAAAATAAAATACGGTGAAGCAGATTTGATTTTGCATGCCCTTTCAAGTACAGGGGAAAAAAAATCATTTCTTGCTCGAGGAGCTTTAAAATCAAAAAAACGTTTTGGTGGGGGAGTGCTCGAGCCCACACATCACGTGAAATTCACTTACTCTGTCAGTGGAAAATCAGATATGCACACATTGAAAGAGGCTCAGCTTCTACAAGGCTTTGAAGGCCTCAGGCTTGATTATGATAAATTGAATTTCGCCCTTCTAGCACTTGAATTTGTTGCCAAAGTTTCTCTCGAAGGAGATTCAGATTCTGCTTCGCTTTATAATTTGCTGGGGCATCTTTTAAAAGCATTAGAAAATGCCAAGGATTATTCAGGACTGAAAATGCAATTTTATATCAAGCTTATGAGACAACAAGGTGTTCTTGAACTGGAACCATGGATGAACCCTTTTTTGCAAATTTCCATAGGCGATTATCAAGAGCTGTCGAAGTATCAATCTTTGATTCAAGAAAAATCAGGCTACTTTGAAAAAGTGGTCAGGCATTACATTGAAACGGCGACGACGAATTAATCACTTCTTAGCGAGTGGATGGTGCTTATCAATCATCCGAGCTAACTCATGGGTCGTTAGATGGGTGTATCGTTGAGTAGTGCCCAGCGATTGATGCCCAAGCAATTCTTGTAAGACCCGCAAATCAGCCCCGCTGCTTAATAAGTGCGTAGCATAACTGTGCCTCAAGGCATGTGGATGCAGAGGCTTCAGTAATCCAGCTTCGATCCCGCGCTTTTTTATAATTTCATAGGCTGTTCTTGTATTCATAGGAATATCGCCGAAAACATATTTGTGATCTTGATTTCTAGAGTGCTTTTTTAACACTCCCAAAGCCATTTCAGGAATCGGGACCCAGTGCTCATTGCCACCTTTTCTGATGATTAAGATCTGTGACTTGGACCAATTCACATCACTCCACTTTAAAGTGCAAGCTTCAGAGACTCGAAGGCCAGCACCATAAAGTAAACAAAATAAAGTTTTATCCTGTGATTCTTCTTGAGAAAGCTTCCCAGGGTAAGACTTCAGTACGCTAATGGCCTCGTCTGCAGAAATGTAGTGAGGGATTTTTAAAGGAACCTTGGGAGTCTGAATTCTAAGAGACAAATCCTCTTGAAAATAGGACTTTTGAAACATCCAATTGAAGAAGCTTTTCAGAGCAGCAGACTTGCGATTTCGGGTGGCCGGACTTAAGTTTTGCCAGGAACTGAGACCCTTTCGAAGCTGTGTGATGACATCACTTTCCGAACTATTCTCATGAATAAATTTGGGTACGATTTTCAGATCAGAGGCATAGGCCCGTAGTGTATGAGGCGAGCAAGATTCAACATTATTCATAAATATCAAGAACTTATCTATTTTCTCGGGCCAGTTCCACATTTTGTCACCCATTACCTATTTTCACGGTCATGAAAAATAAACTTGCAAAAGTTTCAGTACCAAAGTTATATTGCAATGCGTAAACGCGGTGTATCAAAGTGGGATTTCAGAACGTAACCACCCCACTTAGATCCATTGCATCATTCTCATTCGATTTTATATCGAAAGGCGGTACGTATGAACGACAATTCCAATTCCTCGACCACAATTTTACCCACTCCTCAAAATAGTGGCCAGACCTTGCAATGGGGAGCTACCCAGCAGGTTGTAGCTAAGCCCGAGATCACTCGTGCAATTATTTATCAATCTGATGTGATGACTCAGTTGATGAAGATGATTGACCGTGTGGCGCCGTCTCAGGCCAACGTTCTCGTTATGGGAGAGTCAGGAACTGGAAAAGAGCTGATTGCTCGTGCCGTTCATGAAAAGTCGAACCGTAAAAATAAGCCTTTCGTGGCCATCAACTGCGGTGCTTTACGTGAAACTTTATTGGAATCAGAATTGTTTGGTCATGAAAAAGGTTCTTTCACTGGTGCTTACAATCGCAAAACTGGTTTAGCTGAAATGGCTAACGGTGGAACTTTATTCTTGGATGAAATCGGTGAGTTGTCTCAAGGTATTCAGGCGAAACTATTAAGATTCGTTCAAGAGGGTGAGATCTACCGTGTAGGTGGTAAAGATCCTATCAAAGTGGATATCCGCCTGATTTCTGCAACTAATCGTGATCTTGAGCAAGAAGTTTCTAAGGGAAATTTCCGTGAAGATCTTTACTATAGAATCAATACAATTGTAGTGACGACTCCACCTCTACGTCGCCGCAAAGAAGACATTCCCGGTTTGATAACACATTTCTTAAATCAGCCTCAGCATTCTTACTTGAATCGTGGAAAAAGAATTTCTGATGAAGCCTTACAAGTCATTTTAAAATACGAATGGCCTGGAAATATTCGAGAGCTTCAAAATGTTTGTGAAAGATTGCAAATTCTTTCTGAAGGTCACGAAATTATGCTTCTTGATTTGCCTGATCATATTCGTACTCCTGAAAAAAATGATAAATCAATGGAGTATGATCCTTCATTACCTTTGTATGAACTTGAGAAGCGCTACATTTTAAAAGCTCTGGATTTTTACGGAGGCAATAAAACTCAAGCAGCCACTAACTTAGGAATCACAATCAAGACGCTTTACAACAAGCTTCATGAGTACGGTGAATTTGATAAGTATGCTGTGCATACTCGTCCGATGAAATAATTCGTTAATCTCGAAGGAGAAGACTGTGTTTAAATTTATACTACTATCTGCATTACTAGGTATTTCTGCACAGTCTTCTGCTAATTCGTGTGTTACTGATTTAATGTTCAATTTCAAAGCTACAGCCACGGAAGCTCAGCACATTTGTTCAATCAATTCTTCTAAAGTCTTTTTAAAATGTATGGATCACAAATCACTCACGACTCAGTTGGATGTCCATTCAGCAGCGGTGAAATGTGATTCAAAATTTAAAAAAGCTGTCACTCCATCTGGCGCTCAGTATGTTAATTTTAACACTTGTGAAGCCAGACTCCAGGCCGGTGCAAGGATGAGCCCTAGAAGGTCATTTGAAATTTGTCAGTGGGATTCCAGTGATGTGATGATGAGTTGTTTAATGAACATCGTGCAAAAAGCGGGCTGGCATTCAGAACATGCGATTCAGTACTGTGACTTTGCCAACCAAAATTACAGAAGTCAGATTCCCAAATTTGTTCAGTGTGTGAGCACTCATCCCATGCGCTCACAAAGCGTTGTTGAAACCGCGCAAAGTTGCCATGATTCGATACTTGATATCATAATCCCTCGAACTCAACCGCGAGTTCGTGAACTTCCTCCTGTATATGATGCTAAGCCAACAGTAATTATTAGGCAGCAACCTGAAGTTGTAACATCACAATCTGAAGTGGTAACTTCTCAACCCGAAGTCATAGTGAATCAGCCTGAAGTTGTAGTTAAAGATCAACCCGTAGAAAAGGTTCAGCCGGTTGTAGTAGAAACAAAGCCGGAAACAAAAAAGGTGGTCACTGAAAAAGTTCCCACCCCAATCAAAATTAATGTACAAGAAAGTGCTAAACCTGAAGAAATCGTGGATCAACCTACTAAAAAAGATTCATCCACGAATTCAGAGATTTTACCTCTAGACTAGAAATAACCTTCTTCATCGCCATCATCATCTTCTTCATCAGTCGCTTTAGGATCTTTTTCTACAAGGTCCTCTTCGTCTTCGAGATCTTCAAAGGCGTCGTCTTCAGCGTTATCGGGCTCGCTCCACTCTTCGTCTTCTTCTGGAGTTAAGTCATCATCAAGTCCAACCATGTTGTCCATTTCAGACTCATCGTCAAACTCACTTGCAATTTCAGCAAGTAAAGGCGAAGCCGCTGCAGCTTTTACTTTTTTCTCTTTTTTAGCTTTCGGAGCGGCTACTTTTTTTGCTGGCTTTTTTGGCGCTGCTTTCTTAGTTACTTTTTTAGTCGCTTTTTTTACAGCCACTTTTTTAGTGGCCTTTTTGGGGGCCGCTTTCTTTTTAGTCGCTTTTTTAGGAGCGGCTTTTTTTGTTACTTTTTTAGTTGTCTTTTGAGCTGCTTTTTTTGCAGGTTTCTTTTTCTTAGCCATGGGAACTCCTTAGATAAATGGTGTGACCTATGGATTAAAATCGTAATGATAAATGTCTACTGAGGCAAGGAAATGAAAAGAAACATTCCACCATTCAGACCATTCAAATGGGGATGCGTGGAAAATCGCCCGATATCCATGAATGAAGTCCCGTAATTGACCTGGTACTGACGAGCATTTGTTTGATCAAAAGGAGTTTGAATAAAAACTCCAAATTGTGGGGGACTGAAGTAGACATGAGCTTGAACTTGACCTGACGGGTCAATGGGAAATTGTGCAGAAGCAACGCTGTTTGAAAAATAGGAACTTAAGGATTCACCGGTTGGAAGTTGCTGACGAATCGGGAGGCTAACGCCTCGCAAAACATAGGAGTAGGGTATGTTTAGTTCAACCAATTTTGCTTGATTGTTGTCAGCTAAAACACGTCCAGAGATTTGTAAATTTTCGGCACTAAAGGCCCCTGGGGTGAGAAAATTATTAATCCCCAACGGAATAAGAATTTGAATTTTGGAATTTTGAACTTGGTTAATCACAACCTGGCCTTCGAAAGGTCCAGTCACGATCGTCGCAGTGATATCAGAGCTAAAAGGAATGTCACCATCGAAAGAACTGCCGTCACTGGAGCTAGGCTGAAACCCCCCCGAGCAGGCATTGAGAAGTAATAGTAAAAAAAGCGAAGTTAGTTTTTTCATAATCCTTAAAATAGTAAAAGATGTAGGTGAGGATTGATCCTCACCTACATCCCAGATTAATTACCCGATCAACTTAAGCGCCAATTGATTAGATTGGTTAGCTTGAGCCAATGTAGAAGTACCAGCTTGTAACAAGATGTTGTTTCGTACCATCTCAGATGAAGCTTGTGCTACGTCAGTGTCACGAATTCGTGAGTTAGCTGCAGACAAGTTCTCTTGTGACACACCTAAGTTATCAACAGTCGAAGTTAATCGATTCTGAAGAGCTCCAAGGTTTGCACGAGTTCCGTTCACGCTTGTTTGAGCCAGATCCAGTTGTTCTAGTGCTGATTGTGCACCTTCTTTAGAAGTGTAATCAAGACTATCAAGTCCCAAGGCATCCAAAGTCGCTACGTTCTCAGAAGAAGCAAATGTAATACGATCTTCAAAGTCGCTGTTAAAGATACCCACTTGGAAATCGAAATCAGGTGAAGATCCGTCAAGTAACTTAGTTGTTCCCCAAGTTGTAACAGATGCAATACGCTGAACTTCGTTTTTCAATTGCTGAACCTCTTTATCAAGAAATCCACGCTCTGTCTCACCAACAGTGTCAGAAGCCGCTTGGATACCAAGTTCACGAAGACGAGTTACGATGTTGCTGATCTCAGAAAGACCACCCTCAGCCGTTTGTACCATAGAGATACCGTCGTTCGCATTTCGTTGTGCTTGAGCAGATGATCGGATCTGAGCTTTCAAGTTCTCAGAGATCGCTAGACCTGCAGCATCGTCAGCAGCAATGTTGATTCTGCTTCCAGAAGCTAATTGCGCCATTGATTTGTTCATAACACGCTGGCTACCCATCAAATTTCTTTGAGCGTTAAGTGCTGCGATGTTTGTAGATATTCTCATTCCCATTTTATTGTCCTTTGTTAATTTAGTTAATATTTAAACTTCATAAAAAATCCTTCCCTGTTGTTTTCTGATTTCTCGTTTGAGATTTCAGATCGGCATCCGAGCCTTCGTTAATTTTTGGCCTTTTAAAACCTACTATCGAACTTTCAATGTTCGATTTTGTTTTAAGTTGTTATCTCATCCTTGAAGGCCCTCCTTTCGGCGTTGGGGAGAGAATCTGACCTTGATTCTCTGGATCCTCCTGGATCCAAATTAAAGTTATTAAGTATTCACAAAATAAACTTCGACGGTTTGTGACGTGTTCTTGACAGGACTGTAGGCGAGAAATGCGTTTTTTCTGCTACAATTAGACTCAAGTCGTAATGGAATTTTGACTTTTACGGGTCGTTAGTCGATCTCTTGAAACCTGCACAGGGCCATTGATCCAGACATTTCGTACTGTTTTTGTTGCTGGACTAGGCGATGGTGAACGGTGTTGTAGCCCAGAGTGCAGCTTTCATTGATGGAATCAAAGTGAGTGCAATCCTCACAGGCCCAAGGCAATCTATATTTATTAAACTGAGCGGGATGAATTTTATCAAGCTTGATGCTGGGGCGTATTCTTTTTGGTGTTTTCGCCGTCTTGACTTTCATTGGGTACGCCTCATGTTTAATCTAAGTGATAGAGAGGGACCTATATGAGCCACGATATAGAGAAAATGACAAGAAAATCCCAAGAGGCCATGCAGAATGCAGCAAAACTGGCTGAAACTGAAAAGCATCCTCAAGTCGAGCCTGAGCACGTTCTTTATGAGCTGATCAAGCAGCAAGAAGGTCTTGTCCCGCGTATCATTGAAAAGCTGGGACAAGCTCCTGTGGTGGTTCTCAAGTCGATTAAGGAAAGACTCGATAAACTTTCAAAAGTCTCAGGTCCCTCGAAAGTTACAGCTAGCTCGAGGCTGGAAAAGTTGTTTCAAGGTAGCGAAGTGGAAATGCGAGCTTTTGGTGATTCTTTTATTTCTACAGAACATTTTTTTGTAGCAGCCCTTAAATTAGATGATTCTGAACTTAAAAATTTGTTTAAAAAGAATGGGATTGGGCTGCAAGCTGTTGAAAAAGCTATTCAAGACATGCGGCAGGGTAAAAAAGTGAACGATGATGATCCTGAAAGTAAAACTGAAGTTCTAAAAAAGTACGCTCGTGATCTGACACAATTGGCACAAGAGGGTAAACTTGACCCAGTTGTCGGCCGCGATGATGAGATCCGGCGTGTGATGCAGGTGTTATCAAGACGCACTAAAAATAATCCTGTTTTGATTGGTGAACCTGGTGTGGGTAAAACAGCAATTGCTGAAGGACTGGCCACTCGAATCGTCAAAGACGATGTGCCTGAAAATTTACAAGGCAAGACGCTGATGTCTTTAGATATGGGATCTTTAATCGCAGGGGCCAAGTACCGCGGAGAATTTGAAGAGCGTCTAAAAGCTGTCATTAACGAAGTGGTTCAAGCGGCTGGACAAATTATTTTATTTATCGATGAGATTCATACCTTAGTGGGTGCAGGTAAAGGCGAAGGAGCCATGGATGCTGGTCAACTTTTAAAACCAGCCCTTGCAAGAGGTGAGCTTCGTTGCATCGGTGCGACCACATTAGATGAATATAAAAAATATATCGAAAAAGATGCAGCTCTTGAGCGTCGTTTTCAAACAGTACTTGTAGACGAGCCCAGTCCTGATGAGGCTTTAACAATTTTGCGGGGCCTGAAGGAAAAATACGAAGTTCATCACGGGATTCGCATCATGGATTCTGCGTTAGTAGCAGCTGTGAAGCTGTCTCATCGTTATATCACTTCAAGATTTTTACCTGATAAAGCCATCGACCTGATTGACGAAGCGGCTTCAAGGCTGTCGATTGAATCAAAATCCAGACCTGAAGCCATTGATGAAATTGAAAGAAGACTGATGCAATTTCGGGTGGAAAAAGAATCTTTAAAAAAAGAAAAAGATGCCGCTTCAATGGACCGATTGGGTCAGCTTGAAAAGCAAATTTCAGAACTCAGTGCTCAGAATCAACAACTCCGAGAGCAATGGGAATTTGAAAAAGGTGGTCTTGAAAAAGGTAAAAATTTAAAATCACAGCTTGATCAACTCCGAGTTGAAATGGAAAAAGCCGAGCGCACCGGTGATTTGGGACGTGCAGCGGAATTGAAATATGGAAAAATTCCTGACACTGAAAAATTAATTGCAAGTCTTGAATTCAAAACAGAAACAACTTCATCACCCAGCAAACTTTTAAAAGAAGAAGTGGGGCCTGAAGAAGTGGCCGAAGTCGTGGCCAAGTGGACGGGAATTCCTGTTTCTAAAATGCTCAGCAGTGAAACAAAGAAATTACTTGAGATGGAAAAGCTGATGTCAGCCCGTGTGGTCGGTCAAGATCACGCCTTAAAAATGGTAGCTGATGCGGTCAGAAGATCAAGAGCTGAAATTTCAGATCCTCATAAACCCATCGGCAGTTTTTTATTTTTAGGTCCAACAGGAGTCGGAAAAACAGAAACTGTCAAAGCGCTGGCTGAATTTTTGTTTGATGATCAGCAATCTATTATCCGTATCGACATGAGCGAGTACATGGAAAAGCACACTGTTTCAAGACTTGTGGGAGCCCCTCCGGGATATGTGGGTTACGAAGAAGGCGGGCAGCTTACAGAAGCTGTCAGACGAAAACCCTACAGTGTTGTGCTGCTTGATGAAGTGGAAAAAGCTCATCCTGAAGTGTTTAATATTTTATTACAAGTTTTAGATGACGGAAGGCTAACTGACGGTCAAGGTCGAACGGTGGATTTTAAAAACACCGTGGTCATCATGACTTCTAATATGGGCTCTCAATTTTTGATCGATAAAGATTTATCGATGACGGAAAAAGAAAAAAAGGTCATGGAAGTTTTAAGATCTTCTTTCAGACCTGAATTTTTGAACCGTATTGACGAGATCATTATGTTTAAGCCTCTGGGGCAAGAACAACTTCGAGATATCGTGTCGGTGCAGTTGAAATCCGTGATCTCTCGGCTTGAAGAGAAAAAAATTGCCATTGAATTCGCACAAGAAGCTTTGGACTACTTATCTGTGCGTGGCTTTGATCCCATCTACGGAGCACGCCCTTTGAAGCGATTGATCCAGACTGATGTTTTAAATCCATTAGCTACGCAAATGATTGCGGGGGATTTGAAACCAGGGTCGAAGGTGCGAGTTGAGAGTGATGGGAAGAAGCTCAGGTTTAGTTTTTCGTAAATCCAGGACATGTGGTAGTAAAGACACTATTATTGCTAAAGCACTTTTTAGAGAAGCAAATACTGTCCAATGTGAGTGCTTGGTAGACAGTGAGTGGTTCATTTGATGAATCCGCGTCAATTATGCCTCCAAGGTAGTCACGATTGACTGAGGCTTTCCTTATTTCTCCGCGAGCACACAAACTGACTTCAGACCCTGTTTTTAAGATTTTTTCAATTTTCTTAACTTGTAAGTCACATGTCTCCTTGTCTTGATGTGTTGGGTGCATAATTTCAAAAAACTCATTTTTATCATTTCGCACATAAATGAAATATTGATGTCGCCAGTTATTATCAGCCTCAGCATTAAAATAAAGACATTTTTGCTGAACTAGTGAGGCTTTTACTTGAATGATATGTAGATCACTCGCATTTAATTGTTTAAATGATTTAAGGTGAAATGTTTTGTAGGTTTGGCAACCTACTGCGCCGACAATTATGAGCAGTCCAAATAATTTACTTTTTAAGTTTCGCATACATGTCTCGATATTTTGTGATAGCATTATTTTTATATACTGATTGGCTTTTAAGAAGACCTTTATAGTCTAAAATAATTTCTTCATGACTTGGAGATCGCTTGAGTTTGCTTGCTGCAGTCTCTCGTTTGCGATGCAACCATCTGATGGCCATTGGTATGGAAATGTTGGGATCTGCTAAATCTTTTTGTCTGATACCCTTGAAAATAAAATCTTTAGCTTCACCGCTTGGATCCTGTAAAATTTTAAATGTAGCTTTTGTTATTTGAGTCAATCCTCTGGCAATTTTTCTGTTACCTAAAGGGTCTGGATCAAAGCTTGATTCACTTGCGATCAGGGCTTTGATAACATCAGGATCAATTGGGAATTGAGTATTCATTTTTTTATTGAAGTAGTCTGTCCATACGGCGATTAAATCATCAAATTGATCGGAATTAGGATATTCACTTTTTAATTTTTTTGGTGTAGGATAAATAATTTTCTTTCGATCATATTTTTTAAATACTGCATTAATTTCGTTAAGATCTAAATAAGTTCCTACTAATCGTCTCGGATGACTGTCTCTTATAGTTTTACCAGTTGGATTTTTTTTACTAGTAGGAACAGTCAGTAGATGCTCGCGAACTTGAATCACCTTTTTTCTAGCTTTTTTAGTAACTGGTGCTCGCTTTGCCATTTTTACCTGCTTGCTTTGACAATTCTTGAAAGTAGAGATCAATAATAACGACTTTTATTCTTTTTGCAATCGACATTATAAGTGAGTGACTTAACAGTAATCATTTTTTATTGTTAAATTTTAGATAAAATCTCTGTCATCAAATTATGAGCATCACAGACTCGAATTCCATCTTGTGATACGAAATCTTTTTTTGCGTTATAGGTCAACTGATACGAATCTACCGAAGGGAATTTTTTCTTTAGATATTTTAAGTGTGGTGACACGCTTGTATCATTCAATTTGCATTCGATAAACAATACTGGTTTTTTATCTTCTACGACAACAAAATCAACTTCGCGCTGCTCGTTATCGCGAAAATATCTAAGTTCAATTTCCCGTCCTTGGGTGTCTTCTAAATAGTGAATTCGTTTTAGCAAGTGATTGCCGATCATATTTTCAAATCGGCATCCCAAATCTTTTACAAGTGTCCAGTCATAGTGGTAATGCTTTTGGTCTTTTTTTAATGCTTTTATTTTCGTCGAGCCGAAGGGTGAAAGTCTGTAGATGGCATAAAAGCGCTCAAAGATATCAAGCCATTTTTTTATGGTTTTAAAACTAATCTGAATATCTTCGCTGATGCCATTGATTGATAGTGGACTACCGACTAATTCTGGTAAACGCATAAGAACCAATTCGGCAGACCCTAAATCGTGAATAGATTCAATTGAGCTGATGTCATCTCTAAGAATACGAGATCTGTACTCTTTTGACCACCTCGTGGCTTCTGTTTTATCACCCTTTAGAAAAGGCTCTGGAAAGCCACCAAGTTCAAAAAGAGTTTTAAAATCCGAGAAAGAATTGGACTGTAATTCATCAATAGTAAATGGATGAAGTCTTAGAAAGTGATAGCGCCCTTGTAGGGAGTCGCCACCAAAGCGATAGAAATCAAGCCTTGCACTTCCTGTCACCACAATTTGCTGCTTTTTATTCTTATCGTAAAGTCCCTTAACATAACTCCGCCACTTTTTGTATTTGTGAATTTCATCAAATACCCATGTTTTTTCTGCTGGTAATTCAAATTTTAGGATTTTTTCACGATCTTCTGAAGAATCCCAGTTGAGATAGAATTTCTCAGAGAATAAGTCTAAAGACAAAGTCGTTTTGCCCACTTGGCGAGGGCCCCCTAAAAAGACCATCTTATTTTTCAAGTCTTTTAGAATCTGCTCAGAAAGATAGCGCTTCTTCATACATTTTATAATTCCTTATTTTTGGACGTAAGTCAAATATTAAGTACTTATTTTTGGACATGTATCCAAAAATAAGGAATATTGAGTTTATGATGTTAAGCTCTCATTTTTTCGTCATAACTTTCGACAGGACTTTCGTCAGTTTGTTTAAATTTCTGCTCAAACTTTTTTCAATCAAAAAAAAAGTTTTTCTCTCGATTTTTTTATTTTCCACAACTTTCAACAAGTTAGAGTGTCTCATTCTAAAACACTGTTCATAAAAATCCTTTAAGAACAGGCAGTTGCCACAATTTTGATCATCAGGGCCTACGTCTATAAACTTTAGTCTGTGGTTGGTCGATAGTCTAGACGTGAGGTGAAGGATGAAATCAAAATTTTTAAAATCGGTCGCAATGTTAGGTCTCGGTCTTAGTTTAATGGGAAACGAAGGTTGCGAAGAGCAGGCACCTGTTGTTGTCGAAAAACGTGCCCTTAAATGGTATGCCGATGCCGGTGCGGTCAGATCTCCGTCTGTGCAATTCGGTGAAGCTGGTAATTTTGACTTCGGCTATGTGGCCAGCGAGCAACTTTATGGCGTGCTCTTTAATTCTAAAGGATTCACAGCAAGCTATAATGGACCTGGAATTATGATGGAAAAAAGTGGACCCGTACTTGCGGGAGCCCAGGGTATGTACCAAAAAGCCTTTGGTTCAAAAAATGTGGGTAATGATCTTTATTTCTCTGAAGAAGCCAGATGTTTGATTAATTTGCCTGATGTAAAAATTGAAGGCAGTGTATTGTCCTATGAAATGTCATCAGGAAATAATATTTCCATTGGTTTCAACCAAAATACAGGCACTGTGCACACAGGATTTGGTTTAGGTGCCAAATTTCGTGTTAAAGTCAAAGAGCTGAGCCTTCAAATGAGAGCTTTTGATATCGCAAAAGACATTAACAATGGAAAATCGAAGTTAATCGCAGCTCCTTTGGTGCGTGAAACCAGTAAAGATACGGACGGCCAAGTGGACTTGTCGTTTAATCAAATTGGTTTAGGTTATGGTTGGTACAAATCCACTCCACTTTCAAAAGTGACCGAGCGGGCTTTGGTAACAGCTGTTGATAAAATCAAAGATGAGATGAACAAGGTACAATGGACAACAAAGATTTTGGACTTGAAACCCTTTGGTGATGAAGAAAATCCTTTTGGTGACTTGGGATATGTTATTAAAGGTGGCGCGGACGTGAACCTGAAAGTCGGGGATCAGCTTGAGTTCTACCAAGACGCTACGATTTGGAAGGGTAAGCCCTGTGAATCCGAATTCAATGGCTATAACCGCATTAACCCAAGGCCCATTGCTGTGGGTGAGGTGATCTACTTGGATCGCAACTTCAGCACGGTCGCCATCACTCAGCGTTACGACAACCGTAAGATCCTGCCAGGCTGGAGAGTTCAGTTGTTAAAACGAGTGGAAGATATCGAAGCCCCCAAGGGCATGTAAGCCAGCATTGTTGCATCGCACCAGGTTGCATTTTACCTAGTGCGCAGCTACTAATGCTCACATGTTTTCAGGAATCATCGAGACCACATCTCAAATTCTAAAAGTGATCCCCCACAAGCAGGCCGTCGAGGTTGTTTTAATCCGACCCAAAAACTTTGATGATATTAAAATTGGCGACAGTATTGCTTGTAATGGAGTTTGCTTAACGGTTCATTTGTTTAACGACCACTCCATCCACTTTATTCTAGGATTTGAAACTTTAAAAACTCTCAACATTCACATGGATTCTTTGACAGGACAGGTTTGGAATCTCGAGCGTTCGCTTAGATTTGGTGATCGTGTGCACGGTCATCTTGTGACTGGCCATGTGGAAGCCCTAGGAAAAGTGGTTCGCAATGAAGCCTACGGTGACTCCTGGTTTCTGAACGTGGAATGTCCAAAAAACTTACTCCCGTTAATTTGGAAAAAAGGCAGCCTTGCCATTCACGGGGTTAGTCTAACGATCAATGAAATTCGTGATGGTGTGGTAGAGTTTTGTTTAATTCCTGAAACTGTTTCGCGAACGAATCTGTCACAAATTCCATTGAATGGGCTGATCAATCTTGAGACCGACTACCTTGCTAAACTTTACTTACATAAAAAAGAATTCGAGACCTCAACATGAAATTCAGTTCGGTTGATGAACTTCTATTGGAACTCACCTCTGGAAATATGATTATTGTCGTCGACGACGAGGACCGTGAAAACGAAGGCGATCTTATTTTTTCTGCTGAACATGTCAGCGCTGAAAAAATTAATTTTTTGGCTAAAGAAGCCAGGGGTCTTATCTGTCTTGCTTTGGCTCCTGAGGTCATCGAGCGCTTAGAATTACCTTTGATGGTGCCTGAGTCAAAAAATGGCTCACCTAACAAAACGGCATTCACTGTCAGTATCGAAGCTTCCACAGGAATATCCACAGGAATATCAGCCGCTGACCGAGCTCGGACCATCCAGGTGGCCAGTCATAAAAATTCGAAACCAGAAGATATTCGCTCACCTGGACATATTTTTCCTCTCAGAGCTCGTTTGGGTGGAGTGCAAGAAAGGGCTGGGCACACGGAAGCCAGTGTGGATCTCATGAAGCTGGCAGGGCTTCAACCCGCAGCTGTGATTTGTGAGGTCATGAATTCAGATGGTACTATGGCCAGACTTCCCGATTTAGAAATCTTTGCCGAGCAGCACAAGTTGAAAATTGGACAAATACGAGATCTTATTAATCATCTCAAGTCCCAAGCAAAGAAGGAATTCCAAAGTGAAAAAGAAGTTAGCAAAAAAGAAACCCTCGAAAGCCATTCCTCCACGATTGAAAATTGCAGTCGTCACCAGTCGATTTAACGAAGACATAACAGAAAGACTTCTGGAAGGTGCGTTGAACGTGCTGGAAACCGCTGAAGTTGAAATCTTCTCGGTCAAAGTTCCAGGAGCCGTGGAAATTCCTTTGACGATAAAAGTGATGTTCGAACAAGGTTGTGATGCAGCTGTAGCGTTGGGCGCTGTCATTCGCGGCGAAACCTCCCACTATGACTTGGTTTGTAACAGTGTCGAGCGTGGAGTGACTCAAGTGATGCTAGAAACTGGTAAGTCCATTGGCTTCGGAGTGATCACCACGGAAGATGAAGAACAAGCCCTTGAACGCGTTGGTGGCAAACACGGGCACAAAGGCGAAGAAGCAGCACTCGTAGCACTTGAAATGGTAGGGCTTATTAACAGCCTCAAAAAAATGAATCGAAAAAAATAAATCATGATTGAGCCCGTTGAAGAAGTCGACAAACCCAAAGAAGAGCGAAAAAGAAAACGAGAAATCGTATTTATTTTTCTGCTTTCCTTTTTAGTCGTTTTTTTAACTTGGTTTGAAATTAGACTATTTTCAATCAGCCAACAGCTTCCATTTGTTCATAGTATCTTTTTCTTTGGTCTGGTTAATCTCAATATTATTTTGCTTTTACTTTTGTTGTTTTTGATTTTCAGAAACGTCGTGAAGGTCTTTGTTGAAAGAAAAAACAAAATCTTCGGCAGTTCACTGAAATCAAAATTGATAGCAGCCTTTGTTGCTTTTAGTACGATTCCCACTTTGTTACTTCTTGTGATTTCCGTTTTTTATATTAACACCAGTTTTGATAAATGGTTTTCCCTTAAAATGGTGGGAGTTCTAAAAAGCTCTTTAGAGATTCAAAATTCTTATTATTTCAACGCTAAAAAAAGAAATTATCATTTCGCCTATGAGGCCCAAAGGGAAATTCGAAATTTCACCAACGAAAAATTATTAACACAAAACCTTGAATCTTTACGAAAACGCTACGCCCTGGATGCCATTGAAATTTATTCGTCCATCGACGGGGACCGAATTTATTCGATGACAACGGATGAAAGCCTTTACCATCTTCCACTCGCGGATACTGATTTTTTACAAAAAGGCCTTGTTAAAAAAGTAGAGTCTTCAACTATCCAACAGTTTGGTGATGGAAATCTAGTCCGCGTGATTTTGCCAATTAAAAATTCAAAGCCTCAAAAAGCTTTGGTGGTTTCTAGCTTTGTGCCCTTATCATTGACCTCGCAAATGACCGACGTGTCTTCCGCCTATGAAGAATTTCGTGATGTGAATCCTTTGGAGTCCCCATTGAAATCCATTTACATCATCGTGCTGTTAATGATGACTCTGGTCATTCTGTTTGCTGCCGTCTGGTTTGGTTTTTATCTGGCTAAACAAATTTCAACACCACTGGTGCAGCTGGGACGAGCCGTTCGAAAAGTGGCCAGCGGAGATTACTCTCCGGTGCAACTCTCTTCAGGCAGCGAAGAGATCACTTATCTGATGGATAATTTTAATCTCATGACAGAAAACCTCGATCAAACCACCACCCAGCTTCATGAAACCATTAAATATGTGGAAGTGGTTCTTGGTCACATATCAACAGGAGTTATTTCAGTTGATAAAAAAGGTATTATTTCAACAGTGAACCGACACGCAGCTGATCTTTTAAAAATTCAACCTGAAGCTTATATCGGTCGTCCTGTCCGTGAATTACTCAGGTCTGACTATTTTCGAGTTTTTGCTGAGCTTTTAAAGAATATGCAAGAGTATAAACTTGAAACCATTCGTCGTGATATGACAGTGAATGTGGAAGGTGAGTCTCTGCCCTTGTCTCTCAATTTATCAATTTTAAAAGATTCTGAAGGCCATGAAATTGGAAAAGTTTTAGTGTTTGATGATTTAAGCCCCATCGTATCTGCACAAAGAGCTGCTGCTTGGACAGAAGTGGCAAGACGTATTGCCCATGAAATCAAGAATCCATTAACTCCTATCAAGCTTGCGGCCGAGCGTTTGCACCGCAAATTTTCTGATCAAATTCAAGACCCTGCTTTTCGTGATTGCATTCAAGTTATTGTTCATCAAGTGGATGATATGAAAAATTTGGTGAACGAATTCAGTCAATTCGCAAGGCTTCCCCAATCCAGGCCCATTCCTGGAATGCTCAATGAAGTGACACAACAGACTGTCAGTCTATTTTCAAATGCTCACAGTGATATTCAATTCGATGTACAATTGGATGAAACGGTTCCCATTTTTAAATTTGATGTGGATCAAATCAAGCGAGTCCTTACCAATCTAATTGATAATGCCGTAGCTGCTTGTGCAAAAGTCCAATCACCTGTTGTTCAGGTGATGACTCAGTATGATCATCAGCTAAAAACTGTACGAATTTCTGTGACCGATAATGGAGTGGGAATTCCAGCGCAGAATCGGCAACAAATTTTTGAACCGTATTTTAGTACTAAAGAAAGTGGAACTGGCCTTGGACTCTCGATTGTTAAGCGAGTCATTGAGGACCATGGGGGATACATTCGCGCTTTGCCAAATGAACCCCAGGGCTCTAAAATGGTGATCGAAATGCCAGTGCTCACAGTAGAAGGTTGGAGACCTAAAGAATGAGTAAAATTTTAATTATCGATGATGAAGCTTCTATTCGTGACATTTTATCGGCCAGTTTAAAAGATGAAGGCTATGAAGTGGCCACTGCTGCTAATGGTGATGAAGGCTTAAAGTTATTAAAATCCATTGAACCAGATGTGGTGTTTTTAGATATTTGGATGCCAGGTCATAGGGATGGTCTGGAAATATTGAAAGAAGCCCGGCAAATATATCCAGAAGTAGAATTTGTGATGATTTCAGGGCACGGAACTATTGAAACGGCTGTTAAAGCCACTAAACTGGGTGCCTATGATTTTATTGAAAAACCATTGTCCATCGAGAAAATCTCTATCACCATTGTAAATGCGATTAATTACCGTCAAGCCCAAGCTGAAAAGTCGGCATTGTTAAGCAAACTAAGAAGTAACATTGCCATTCGTGGTGACTCACAAAAAATTATGCAAACCAAACAGCTCATTGCAAAGCTCGCACCCACTCAAGCTTGGGTTCTTGTGACCGGTGAGGCAGGAACAGGTAAACAGCTTGCAGCGCAAAATATTCATTACATGAGCCCGCGTGCAAGTAAGGCATTTGCAGAAATCAACTGTGAAATTATTCCTGAAGACCTTCTCGAAGGGGAAATTTTTGGAATTGAAAAAGGGGCCATGCCCGGGGTCGATAGATCTCGAAAAGGAAAGTTAGAACTCGTTGAAAATGGCACTCTTTACATTGAAGAAATCACCTCCATGCCTGCCCATCTTCAGAACAAACTACTCAGATTCATGCAAGAGCGGCAATTCACTCGGTACATGGGGCAAGAGCTTGTGAAATCTGAAGCTCGGGTCATCATCTCCACTTCAGAGGCGCCAGAAAAATCCATTCAAGCAGGAACTTTACGCCAGGATTTTTATGATCGTTTAAGCACCTTTCGTTTACATCTAGAGCCTTTGCGCAACCGAAAAGAAGATCTCACAAGTTTAATCACTCATTTTGCAGATATGATTTCCCGTGACACCGGTGAAAATAAAAAATTATTTTCAGATGGGGCAGTGGCTTTGATGATTTCCTACGGATGGCCTGGAAATATCCGAGAACTTAAAAATTTCATCGAAAGAGTTTATATTTTAACTCCTGGTGACTTTGTGGATATTCATGACCTCAGGTTCGCTGGACTTGTGGACACGGGTTTAGCAGGTGAAAATAAAAATAGTGAAATGCAAACATTTCGCGAAGCCCGAGCTGGTTTTGAAAAAGAATATTTAGAGATGAAAATTCAAGAAAACGGCGGCAATATTTCCAAAACAGCTGAAGCCATTGGCCTTGAGAGAAGTTATTTACACCGTAAGATTAAAGCTTACGGCATCGAAACAAATGGATAGATAGGAAGTCGTATGCGTTGGTCACAAAGTCATATTTACACTCTTAAAGAAGCTCCCAGTGATGCTGAGATCCCAAGCCACAAACTGATGATCAGGGCAGGACTTATAAAAAAGTTAGCGCCAGGTCTGTATACTTATGGTCCTCTTGCTCTTAGGGCTATACGTAAGTTTGAAAATATCATTCGCCAGGAATTGGATTCCCGTGGTGGAACCGAAATTCTCATGCCGATTGTTCACCCCCGAGAATTATGGGAAGAGACCAACCGTTGGGAAGAAATGGGTGCGGGGCTTTTAAAATTTAAAAATCGTAATGAACATTGGTTTTGTCTAGGTGCCACTCACGAAGAAGCCGTTGTCGATTTCGTTCGTAATGATGTGAAGTCCTATAAAGATTTACCTAAAAATATTTATCAAGTGCAAACCAAGTACAGAGATGAAATCAGACCCCGCTTTGGTCTGATGCGAGGTCGTGAATTCATCATGAAAGACGCCTATACTTTTGATGCGGATCAGGCCTCAGCACTCAAATCCTATGATGTAATGTACAATGCCTACAAAGCCATTTTTGATCGATTAGGTGTAAAATACCGAATCGTGCAAGCGGATGCTGGCAATATCGGAGGCAGCCAGACTCACGAGTTTCAGCTTCTTGCTGACGCGGGTGAAGACTCTCTTCTTGTTAGTGACACCACAGATTTTGCAGCTAATATTGAAGTTTGCCCGGCCATTGATTCCATTGCTCATGTGTCCCATGAGGCGCCTAAGGAAATAGAAAAATTTGCTACACCTGGATTAAAAACCATCGCTGATCTTTCGAAAAGTACAGGTGTACAAGAAAAAGATTTAGTTAAAACTTTATTTTTCAGTAGCAATGATCGCACCAATCCTAAAGACACATCACTTAAACCAATATGTGTTTTACTTAGAGGATCAGACGAGCTCAATCCGATCAAATTAAAGAATGTTTTAAAATTAACGAATGCACCTTTGATGTTAACAGATGCAGAGGTTCGAGAAGTTTCTGGTGCTCATCCTGGTTCCTGCGGCCCTGTGGGTTTGAAAATTCCCATTTATATGGACACGGGTGTTCAAGGCCTTAAAAATGTCATTGTGGGGGCCAACGAAGATGGTTTCCATTTAAAAAATGTAAACTTCCCCAAAGATTTTCAAGCCACTCAAATTGTTGACATCAGAATGGCCAAGGCTGGTGATAAATGTCCTGAATCCAACGGAAAGCTGCAAGCCTTTCGAGGTATAGAAGTGGGCCATGTTTTTTATTTAGGTAAGAAGTACTCCGAAAAAATGAAAGCCACATTCTTAGATTCTCAAGGAAAAGCACAGGCTTTTGAAATGGGTTGCTATGGAATTGGTGTTTCTAGAACAGTACAAGCTTGCATCGAACAAAATCATGATCAGGATGGCATTGTCTGGCCGCAAGCCATTGCCCCTTTCGACGTGCATATTTGCCTGCTTGATACAAAAGATCCAAATGCTGTGGAAGTTTGTCTCAAAATTGAAAAAGAGTTGGTTGCAAAAGGCCTTGATGTTCTCATTGATGACCGTGACGAGCGACCAGGGTTTAAATTCAAAGATGCTGACCTTTTAGGAATGCCATACCGAATTGTGATTGGAAAAAAAGGCCTCGAGCAAAACGAAGTGGAACTTGTGATTCGTAGAACAAAAGAAGTTTCAAAAGTTTCACCTGATGTCGTTTCATCTTTGGTGAAGCGTGCTTAAGAATCCGATTCTTGTCGCACTTGATGTGGATCAACCAGAAAAAGCACTTGAAATCGCTTTTGAGCTTCAAGATATCGTAGGCGGATTTAAACTTGGCCCTAGGCTTGTGATGAAAGAGGGCTCAAGATTGATTGATAAGCTTAGTCAGCTATTGCCAGTTTTTGTTGATATGAAACACTTTGATATTCCCAGCACAATGATTTCGGCAATAAGAACCAGTTTTGATTCTGGTGCAACTTTTGTTACAGTTCATGCTCTTGCAGGTTTCGAGGCTCTCACACAGTGTGCAATATTAGAAAAAGAACTCAATGAAATTCGCCCTTTTAAAATTTTATGTGTCAGTATTTTAACAAGTTGGGATCAGTCCAGTTTTCCATCTAATTTTAAATCACAAACACCCACCCACCATGTGGATCAACTTTCGGATCTCGTTTTGCAATCGGGTCTGGATGGACTTGTTTGTTCAGGCCATGAGCTTGATTTATTAATAAATAAAAAACTGTTTAAAGTTGTGCCAGGTATCAGAGGGGCTCAGGATTTAGCTCAGGATCAAAAAAGAGTGATGACACCTGGTGAAGCGATTCAAAAAGGGGCCAGCGCTCTTGTTGTAGGCCGGCCCATTATCGACGCTCAAGATATGAAAAAAGCAGCTAAAGCTTTTGTCTCTTTCAGTGCTTAACAGCTTCACAAAGTGGAACACGTTCCACGTAAGTTCCATCTGTTTGTAAACTCATTAAAAATTGACAAGAATCATAACCTTGTCTGCGAATTTCTTTTTCTATCACAGCTAAGGTATCAATTGAAAGGCCTGGCGTACGAGATAAAATCCATCCAAATTTTAAATCATCGGTTCCGACTAAAGAATATTCGTAGTTTTCTCCAAGGGCTAAAACTTTGTACTGACCTTGAAAAAAACCAAAGTGATTGAGTAATGGAACAAAGGAAACTCCGAGTTCTGCATTGGTTTGCTTATTTTTAACAACGGCTAAACCATTGGCCACTTGAATTTTTCCATTGGCTTGACGGCAGGAATTGATCACATCGATTTTTCCAGTCTCAAGAAGTTTGTATTCAGCTGTCGTATCTTTCACACATTTTTTTTGAAAAAAAGCAGGGATGCTGGAAACTTCGTACCATTTGCCTAAGTATCGATTCAGATCAAGTTGAGGAACAGTTTGTACAGCCATAGATAATGAACTCCAAAAAAGAAAGGCTAGAGTTGTGATCAGTTTCATAAAAAACCTCCAGGTGTATTTGATTTAATGCCTTATTGCACTATTGGGTCCATTGGTAAAGCTCTAGTCTTAGGTCCTGAGATATTACAGCACCGGGTATAATAAGTACCTCTCTGCCATTTTTGTTAGTTAGGCTTTGAGTTATGAGATTAAGTCGAATTTGTTTAGTACTTTTTTGTCTTATCACTACCAGTTGTCATTACCGCTTTTTTGATGACATCGTTTTACCTGAAATTGAACTTACACCAGAGGGTAATTTCGTTTCTAAAGTCGAGCCTACTTTTGCTTCCATTAATGAAAATATTATTCTACCTAAATGTATCAGTTGTCACAGTCCCCAGGGAAGTGCTTCTGACTTGCCTTTTAATTCCTATGAAGATCTTGTGAATGGGATTTTTGTGAACGTCGTGGTTCCGGGTGACTCTGCGGCCAGTTCGTTTTACCGGGTCATCCAGCCTGATGCCAGAAGGCGTATGCCTCCCAGATCCAGTTCCATTACTCCTGTCAATGCAGAGCAAATTTTGGCCATCCAAGTTTGGATTGATTCAGGAGCAAGGCCGTAAATTTTTTACGCTCTCAGATTTTGCTTTCCAATTGCTAACCTTCGCCACTAAATGGTCAGATGAAAAAAACAAATATTCCCAGCAAAAAAAATCACCGCTCTGAACCAGCATCCAATCAAAAAAGAACCATCGACTATAAAAACTCTCGAGTTGTGGTGGGCCATCACGCTATCATGGAAACACTAAAAACCAATGCAGCCAAAATTCAATCTGTATGGGTGCAAAAAGGTCACGAGTCTTCGGAAGACCTCAGGGAACTCGAAGATAAATCACGTAAACTGAAACTCACCCTAGAAGTGAAGCCAAAAGAATTTTTGACAAAAGAATTTCCAGCCCACCAAGGTGCCGTCTTGGTTGTCGAGGGTCGACCTCGTGTCGACTGGGAAAAATTGGCAGAAAAACCAGAAAGCATCGTTCTCTTTTTGGATGGAATCGAAGATCCTCATAACTTAGGAGCCATTTTAAGAACGGCTTGGTTGCTAGGAGTTGACGCTCTGTTTATTCCTCAAGATCGATCGGTTCACTTGACGGCCACTGTGCACAAAGTGGCCTGCGGCGGAGTCGAGCATGTTCCCGTTGAAATTGTTCCCAACTTCACAGCCTCTTTAGAAAAACTAAAAGAGATGGGTTTTTGGGCCTATGGTTTATCTCATAAGTCCACGAAAGTTCTTTATAATTTCAAGTTTCCGGAAAAAGTCATATGGTTGGTCGGTGCGGAAGATAAGGGCCTTCGTACAACCACCGAACGGTTATGTGACGAAATTGTCAGACTTCCACAAACGTCTGCCGATGCCAGCTACAACGCGTCAGTGGCCACAGCTTTAGCACTTGGAGAGACAAGTCGTCAGCGATGGGGCTCTCGAAATTAGTTCGCCTTTAATTTGTTTTGACTCCCTACAGCTTTTTCCGTAAAAACATTCGGTTACAAAAACACAAAACATGTTTTTGAAGTTTTCGAAGTTACGGTCAGCGTTTCGATGCCGATTTGTCTCTAAAAATCATTTCAAAAATAATTTTTGGGTCCGTTTGTAAGGCTGGTTTAGCTCAATTGGTAGAGCAGCTGATTTGTAATCAGCAGGTTGCGGGTTCGAGTCCCATAACCAGCTCCATTTCTTTTTTGGTTTTTTGGGGACAGGTGCCCGAGTGGCTAAAGGGGGCAGACTGTAAATCTGCTGGCTTATGTCTACGAAGGTTCGAATCCTTCCCTGTCCACCATTTCTTCCAAGAAAAAAGTGGGCCTTAGTGTTGTTATCATAGAGCGGGAGTAGCTCAATTGGCTAGAGTATCTGCCTTCCAAGCAGAGGGTTGCGGGTTCGAGACCCGTCTCCCGCTCCAAATTAGGATGGCCCGTGTAGCTCAGTGGTAGAGCGCACCCTTGGTAAGGGTGAGGTCGTCGGTTCGGCTCCGATCACGGGCTCCAGTTTTATGAAACTGCCAGTGATTCAAAAAGGTTGCAGTTTATCTGTTTCCTTGGAATTGTTACTAGCGATCGATTTTTTTGTATTTGTACGATTTAAATTGAGATTAAAAAACTAAACACTCTCAGGAGGAAACAATGTCTAAAGAAAAATTCAACCGTACCAAACCGCACGTGAATATCGGTACAATCGGTCACGTCGATCATGGTAAAACGACTTTAACAGCTGCTATTACAACTACATTAGCAACTATTGGTAAAGCTCAAGCGATGTCTTACGATCAAATCGATAAGTCTCCTGAGGAAAAAGAGCGTGGTATCACGATTTCTACTACTCACGTTGAGTACGAAACTGACAAGCGTCACTACGCACACGTGGATTGCCCAGGACACGCGGACTACGTAAAAAACATGATCACAGGTGCTGCGCAAATGGACGGCGCTATTCTCGTGGTTTCTGCTGCTGACGGACCTATGCCACAAACTCGTGAGCACATCCTTTTGGCTCGCCAAGTTGGTGTTCCTGCGCTTGTTGTGTTCATGAACAAGTGTGACATGGTTGATGATAAAGATCTTCTCGAGCTAGTGGAAATGGAAGTTCGTGAACTTCTTTCTAAGTACGATTTCCCTGGTGATACAATTCCAATAGTAAAAGGTTCTGCAAAACTAGGTCTGGAAGGTGATACTTCTGAGCTTGGTCGTCCTTCAATCATGAAGCTCATGGAAGCTTGTGATGCTGCGATTCCAGAACCCGTTCGTGCTACTGATAAGCCTTTCTTGATGCCTGTGGAAGACGTTTTCTCGATCTCTGGTCGTGGAACTGTTGTAACTGGTCGTATCGAGCGCGGAATTATCAAAGTGAACGAAGAGATCGAAATCGTGGGAATCCGACCTACAGTTAAGACAACTGTAACGGGTATCGAAATGTTCCGTAAGCTTCTTGATGAAGGCCGTGCTGGTGACAACTGTGGTTGTTTACTACGTGGTACTAAAAAAGAAGACGTCGAGCGTGGTCAAGTTCTTGCTAAAGCAGGATCTGTTAAGCCTCACAAGAAATTCAAAGCTTCTGCGTACATCCTCACAAAAGAAGAGGGTGGCCGTCATACTCCATTCTTCAACGGTTACCGCCCACAGTTTTACTTCAGAACAACTGACGTAACGGGTGTTGTAACTTTGAAAGACGGAACTGAAATGATCATGCCTGGTGATAAAGTAGAAGAGATGGTTGTAGAACTCATCGCTCCTATCGCCATGGAAAAAGAATTACGCTTCGCAATTCGTGAAGGTGGCCGTACTGTTGGTGCGGGTGTCGTTACTGAAATCGTTGAGTAATTTTCTTTAGACTGAATAGCTTAATAAAGGGGACATCTACGCGGATGTCCCCTTAACTCTTTACAGGGGTGTAGCTCCAGCGGTAGAGCGAACGACTCCAAATCGTTAGGTCGTGGGTTCGAATCCCTCCGCCCCTGCCAATAAAGAGTTCACTCGAAAGGTGTTGTGAGATGGAAAATTCGAATGCAAAAACTATAACAGCATGTTTGGGATTGTTCTCGGCTCTTATCGGAGTCACCTTGCACTTACTTCTTAAAGCTCTCTCTGGTGCATTTGCTGTTATGGCAAGATTAGGTGATCAAGATTTATTTAAGCACGGTCTTCCCATTTTTGTGGGTTTGGCTATTTTCTTTTCTTGCCAATTTAATTCAAAATTTAATACCTGGGCTGAAGAAGTTATTGTTGAAATTAAAAAAGTCGTATTTCCTTCGCGAAAAGACACTGTGGCTATGACGGTTTCTGTCATTGTTATGGTTTTGATTTCTTCACTCATTATTTCTCTCATGGATTGGGCATCTGGTCTTGGTATCAACTCACTCATGAGGTAGGAGATCGCAATGGATAAGAAGTGGTATATAATCAATGTTCTTAGTGGTTCCGAAGGAACTGCTAAATCAGCGATCGAAGAAAGAATTAGATCCCATAAAATGGAAAAATTTTTTGGTGATATTCTAATTCCTGCTGAAAGTGTTGTTGAGCTTGTTAAAGGCCAGAAAAAGGAAAAATCACGTAAATTTTTCCCAGGTTACATGTTTGTTCAGATGGTTTTAACAGAAGAGACTTGGCATTTAGTTAAAAATTCGTCTAAGGTCTCTGGTTTCGTAGGTGCCGGTAGCGGTGGTAAAACTCGTCCTCCTGAAGTTCCTGAAGCTGAAGTGTTTCGTGTAACACAAGCGATGGCGGGAATGGGTGAAAAGCCACGCTCCAAAGTCAAATTTTCAGTTGGTGAAAATGTGATGGTGACCGACGGACCGTTTAGTAATTTCAACGGAACAGTGGAAGAAATTAACGAAGATAAAGGCAAAGTTAAAGTCTTAGTCAGTATTTTCGGTCGTCCAACTCCTGTTGAGTTGGATTTCGTACAAGTAGAAAAAAGCTAAATCTGAATAGGTCAGATTTAGATAGTTAACTAAAACCTCAGCTCAAAAGGAGTGGGAAAATGGCTAAAAAAGTCACTGGAATGATTAAACTCCAGATACCGGCAGGAAAGGCAAATCCAGCGCCTCCCGTGGGACCGGCACTCGGCCAGCATGGGGTGAATATCATGGAATTCTGTAAGCAGTTTAATGCTCGCACTCAAAAAGATGCGGACAATGTGATCCCTGTGATCATCACTGTTTATCAGGACCGTTCATTCACCTTCATCACCAAGACGCCGCCAGTCTCTAATCTTATCAAAAAGGCTCTCAAGCTTGAATCAGGCTCGAAGATGCCCCAAAAAGATAAGGTTGGAAAAATTAAACCAGATCAAATCAAGGCAATCGCCACATTGAAGATTCCTGATTTGAACTGCTTAAAAGTAGAGTCCGCTATGTCTCAAGTCGCAGGTACTGCGAAGAGCATGGGACTTGAAGTGGTTGAATAGGGGTAGAAGATGTCTGGTAAAAAATTTGAAAAAGTAGCTAAGCTCGTCGAGCCCTCAAAAAAATACAAAGTGAATGAAGCTTTCGATTTAGTTGTGCAAACAGCTCCAGCTAAGTTTGATGAAACCATCGAAGCGGCTTTTCGTTTAGGGGTTGACCCTAAGCAATCAGATCAACAAGTGCGTGGTGCCGTTGCTCTTCCTCACGGATTGGGTAAAACAGTCCGCGTTGTTGTATTTGCTAAAGGACCTAAAGAAATCGAAGCAAAAAATGCGGGTGCTGATTATGTTGGATCTGATGACCTCGTTCAGAAGATTCAAGATGGATGGCTTGATTTCGATAAAGCCATTGCAACTCCTGACATGATGGCAACTGTTTCTAAAGTGGCAAAGGTACTGGGGCCTCGTGGTCTAATGCCGAATCCAAAGGTTGGAACAGTGACTATGAATGTTGGCGATGCTGTTACGGCCGAGAAAAAAGGTAAGCTTGATTTCCGAGTTGATAAAGCTGGAATCGTGCATGCAGGGATTGGAAAAAAATCCATGGGTGGACAGAAGCTTTCTGAAAACTTCGCGGTTCTTATGGCTGCAATCATGAAAGCAAAACCACAAACTTCAAAAGGTATTTACTTACGTTCAGTGACATTGTCTTCGACAATGGGACCTGGAATCAAAGTTGACACTTTTGCAGCCAGTGGCGCTGAAACAGAATAGTTTTTAACTTATAAAATAACTCATCGATCAAAGACAGTAGGTGAGACTTTGAAATTTTTTAAAGTCTCCTAAATGCAAAACAGCCTACCGAGATTAGACAGAGACCACCTCTCCTAAAAACTCAGTCGATGAAAAACAGGCCCTTTAATCGGGGTCTCAAATCTAACGAAAGGAGGTCCTCATTATGATGACTCGTGCAAAAAAAGAGCAAGATGTTAAAGCCATCAAAGATAAATTTGCTAAGGCAAAGGGGGCTTTCATCATCGATTTCAAAGGCATGAAAGTTGAGCAAGTGACATCACTTCGCAAAAAACTGAATCAAGCTGATTCCGAGATGAAAGTTGTTCGAAACACTCTTGCGAAAATTGCGTTCAAAGATCATCCAGATGCTGAGAAAGCTTTCTCCGCGACAATGCAAGGCACAAACGCCATTGTATTTTCCTACGGTGAAGTGAATCTAACTGCGAAGACTTTGGCTGATATGGCTAAAGACGTCGAAGTTCTTCAGATTAAGTCTGGTATGATGGATGGAAACCCAATGGACGAAGGAAAAATCAAGTTTTTGGCATCGTTGCCTGGTAAAGACCAGTTACGTGCTCAATTCCTGAGTGTTCTTAATGCCACTGGAAGCAAGCTCGCTCGTTGCTTAAATGAGTATGTGAAAAAATCGCAAGAGGGCGGCGCTGAAGCTGCTCCTCAGGCTTAATAATTTATTTTTAATTAGGAGAATTTATGTCTTTAACAAATGATCAATTGGTAGATGAGCTTTCTAAAAAAACAGTTTTAGAAATTGCTGAACTTGTAAAACTTTTAGAAGAGAAGTGGGGCGTTTCTGCTGCTGCTGCTGTAATGGTTGGTGGCGGAGCTGCTGCTGGCGGCGCACCTGCAGAAGAAAAAACAGCTTTTGACGTAATCCTTGTTGACGCTGGTGCGAACAAAATCAACGTAATCAAAGAAGTACGCGCAATCACAGGTCTTGGACTTGCTGAAGCAAAAGCTTTAACTGAGGCTGGAAACAAACCAGTTAAAGAAGGCGCTTCTAAAGAAGACGCAGAGAAAATCAAAAAGCAGCTTGAAGCTGCTGGTGCAAAAGTTACAGTTAAGTAATTATTTCGCTGATATAAGTCACAAGGGAAAGGGTGAAAATACTCTTTCCCTTGTGTCATTTTTTATGTAATGTCCTAGATTCCTCGAATTTAAAATGTGGGCTTGTGTTTTTGCCCCGAACCAAATGCACCGTGCAGACTCTCGACAATGGTCACCAATAATCTTCAGGAGAATGAATGGATAAGATTCCTGTTACCGCGTCCAACCTTCGCATCAGAAAATCATTCGCAAAAAATAAACAAGTGATCGACATACCCAACCTCATCGAATTGCAAAAGCGCTCTTACGAAGCTTTTTTGCAAAAAGACATGGATCCCGATCGCCGACCTGAAACAGGATTGAACGGTGTTTTCAAATCCGTTTTCCCTATTTCAGATTTTAATAACACTTCAAGCCTCGAGTACGTTAGCTACACTCTCGAGACTCCAAAATACGACGTTGAAGAATGTCGTCAGCGCGGAATGACCTTCGCAGCACCCATCAAGGTGACCATGCGTTTAATCGTTTTCGACGTTGATGAAGCAACAGAAGCTCGCAGCATTCGTGACGTAAAAGAACAAGAAGTTTACATGGGTGAAATTCCACTCATGACGGCAAATGGTTCTTTCATTATCAACGGAACTGAACGCGTTGTTGTGTCTCAGCTTCACAGATCTCCTGGTGTTTTCTTTGACCACGACAGCGGTAAAAACAATGCCAATGGAAAATTAATTTACTCAGCACGGGTGATTCCTTATCGTGGTTCTTGGCTCGATTTTGAATTTGACCAAAAAGATCTCATCCATGCTCGTATCGATCGTCGCAGAAAATTTCCTGCTACGATTATCCTTAAAGCCTTAGGTTACAACACTGAGTACCTATTGGAACAATTCTATGATCTTGATCATGTTTACCTCAACGGTAAGCAATTGTTCAGAAAACTCGATATCGAAAGAATGGCCGGTCAACGTGCCGTTTCTGATATCGTAGATCCTAAATCTGGCGAAGTGCTTGTCAAAGCCGGTCGCCGTGTGACTCGTGCAATTGTTAAGAAAATGAAAGACATCAATCTCTCAGAAGTTGAAGTTCAACCTGAAGATCTAGATGGAAAAGTATTAGCGAAACCTTTGATCGATGAATCAACGGGTGAAATCATTGCTGATGCTAACGCCGAACTTTCTCCTTCACTCATTAAGAAGGCCATTTCGCTTGGAATTACAGAATTTAAATTGATTTTCTTTGACGGTCTTTCTGTGGGTCCTTACCTCAGAAACACTCTGTTAGTTGATAAGATCAACAACAAAGAAGAAGCCTTGATTGAAATCTACAAAAGACTTCGTCCTGGTGAGCCTCCAACTTTAGAAGCTTCAACGGCTTTCTTTCAAAGACTTTTCTTTGATCCAGAAGCTTATGATCTTTCAGAAGTAGGTCGTATTAAGATCAACCACAAATTCGGTATTTCAATGGAAGATTGTCCTCCGACATTCAGAACATTAACTGAAAAAGACATCGTCTCTACAGTTAAGACATTGATCGATCTTAAAAACGGAAAAGGTATCGTCGATGATATCGATCACCTCGGAAATCGTCGCGTACGATCTGTGGGTGAGCTCTTGGAAAATCAGTACCGCATTGGTCTCGTTCGTATGGAGCGAGCCATCCGTGAGCGCATGAGTCTTCAAGATGTGGAAACGATGATGCCTCATGATTTAGTTAACGCTAAACCTGTGAACGCTGTTGTTAAAGAATTCTTCGGATCCTCTCAGCTTTCTCAGTTTATGGATCAAACAAATCCACTTTCTGAAATCACGCACAAGCGTCGTCTATCAGCTCTCGGGCCTGGTGGTTTGACTCGTGACCGTGCAGGTTTCGAAGTACGTGACGTTCATCCGACTCACTACGGTCGTATTTGTCCGATTGAAACTCCAGAGGGACCAAATATCGGTTTGATCGCATCTTTGGCGACTTATGCGCGTATTAATCACTATGGATTTATCGAAACACCCTACAGAAAAGTGGATGAAGGTAAGATTTCTAAAGAAATCACTTATATGTCAGCCCTTGAAGAACAAGGTCATTACAAAGCTCAAGCTGACCGCGAACAAGATACTGGAACTATCAATCAAAGCACTATGACGATCCGTCGTGACGGTGAGTACGAACTTGTCGACAAAGACAAAGTCACTTTGATGGACGTATCTCCTTCTCAGCTCGTGTCGATTGCCGCTTCTTTGATTCCATTCCTCGAGCATGACGATGCCAACCGAGCCCTCATGGGATCGAACATGCAACGTCAAGCAGTTCCATTATTAAGATCTCGTGCTCCACTTGTTGGAACAGGCGTCGAGCGATTAGTCGCTCGTGATTCTGGAACTTCAGTTGTTGCACAAAATGATGGTATCGTTGAAGAAGTGGATGCATCACGTGTTGTAATCCGAAGATTTGCTAAAGGTGGCGAACTCGGAGCTAACGTTGATATCTACAATTTAACAAAGTATCAGCGTACAAATCAAAATACATGTTTCAACCAAAAGCCGATAGTAAAAGTGGGCGATAAAGTTGTTAAAACTGATATCATTGCCGACGGACCTTCCACAGAAGTGGGTGAACTAGCACTTGGACAAAACATCCTAGTCGCGTTTACACCTTGGATGGGTTACAACTTCGAGGATTCCATTCTCGTTTCAGAGCGTCTCTTAAAAGAAGACACCTACACATCCGTTCACATTGAAGAATTTGAATGTGTGGCTCGTGATACAAAATTAGGTAAAGAAGAAATCACACGTGATATCGCGAACGTGGGTGAAGAGGCTCTCAAAGACCTCGACAACTCAGGTATCGTTCGTATCGGTGCTGATGTAAAACCTGGTACAATCCTAGTTGGTAAAGTGACTCCTAAAGGGGAGACTCAACTTTCTCCTGAAGAAAAACTCTTACGTGCGATCTTCGGTGAAAAAGCTGGTGACGTTCGTGATACTTCTCTTCGTGCACCATCAGGTGTTTATGGAACAGTGATCGATGCGCAAGTTTATAGCCGTGAAGGTTCCGAGCGTGACGAGCGATTGTCTGCCATCATCGAAGAAAAGAAGAAAAAATTAGAAAAAGATTTCTCAGTTGAGCAAAACGTAATCCGAAACAATTCGATTACGAAGCTTCGTGAAATCTTGATCGGCAAAAAAACGACTGGTGTTCTTCTTAATGAAGATGGATCTCAGAAGCTTCTAAGCAAAGGTCAAGACATCACAGCTGCGGACCTAGAGACCATTCCATTTGAATTATTGTCGTACATCCCACTTGATCAAGAACTTGAATTCCAAGTGAACAAGATCATCGATGGCGCAAGAAACCAATTGGATGCTGTTAAAATGGTTTTCCAAGAAAAAATCGAACGTCTTAAAAAGGGTGATGAACTTCCTCCTGGCGTTATCAAAATGGTTAAAGTCTACGTGGCAATTAAACGTAAACTTCAAATCGGTGATAAGTTTGCCGGTCGTCACGGAAATAAGGGTGTGGTTTCACGGGTTCTTCCAGTTGAAGACATGCCTTACCTCGCTGACGGAACTCCTGTTGATATGGTATTGAACCCACTCGGCGTTCCTTCTCGTATGAACATCGGTCAGATCTTGGAAGTTCACTTAGGCTGGGCCGCTCACAATTTAGGTAAGCAATTATCAACTTACCTTGATAACTGGAATGCGGACGCGGCTCGAAAAGATTTAACAAATATTTTCTCTGACACTGATATCACTAAAAAAGTGGAAACAGCGGACGAGGCTTCACTCAAGAAAATGATCACAACGATGAAAGACGGAGTTCACGTAGGAACACCGGTTTTCGAAGGTGCACGTGAAAAAGATGTGAAAGATATGCTTGCAAAAGCCAATCTTCCATCGACAGGTCAAACAATCTTGTTTGACGGTCGTTCAGGCGAGCCTTTCACAAATCCTGTGACTGTTGGAATCATGTACATGCTGAAGCTTCATCATCTCGTTGAAGAAAAAATTCATGCACGCTCTATCGGGCCTTATTCACTTGTTTCTCAACAACCTCTTGGCGGTAAAGCGCAGTTTGGTGGTCAGAGACTTGGAGAAATGGAAGTTTGGGCGATCGAAGCTTACGGTGCTGCTTATTCATTGCAAGAATTCTTAACTGTGAAGTCCGATGACGTCGCAGGTAGAACTCGAATGTATGAAAGCATTGTAAAGGGTGAAAACATCTTAGAACCGGGTTTACCAGAGTCTTTCAACGTACTCGTGAAAGAACTCCAGTCACTCGCTCTGAATGTTGAGCTAATTGAATCTGACATATTAACTGATTCGAACGATGAGGAATCATCTATCGAGCCAGACGGTCAGCCAACAATCACCCAACCCACTCACTAGGAATTAGAAAGTAAAGAGGTAGAACTTGAGAGATTTATTAAATTTTTTCGACAAGCCTAAAGATCCACTTTCGTTTGATGCTGTTCGAATTTCTTTGGCTAGCCCAGAGATGATTCGTGAGTGGTCATTCGGTGAAGTGAAAAAGCCCGAAACAATCAACTACAGAACTTTTAAACCCGAGCGCGATGGTTTGTTCTGCGCAAAAATTTTCGGTCCTATCAAGGATTACGAATGTCTTTGCGGTAAGTACAAGCGAATGAAATATCGCGGTGTTATTTGTGAAAAGTGCGGCGTTGAAGTCACGCAAAGCAAAGTACGCCGAGAGCGCTTAGGAAATATCGAACTTGCAACTCCAGTTGCGCACATTTGGTTCCTCCGATCACTGCCTTCACGAATCGGTAACCTTTTGAATCTTTCATTGAAAGATGTTGAAAAGGTTCTTTACTGTGAAGCTTACGTTGTGATTGATCCTATGGAAACAGCTCTTCTTGAGGGACAAGTCCTTACAGAAGAAGCTTACCAGGGTGCACTCAATGAATACGGACCTAACTTTAAAGCCGGAATGGGCGGAGAAGCTGTTCGTGATTTACTTCGTAAAATTGACGTCGAGTACCTTTCTAAAAAATTGCGTCTCGAAATTAAAGAAACAAAATCAGAAGCTCAGATCAAAAAATTATCTAAGCGCTTAAAAGTTGTTGAAGCTTTCAAAAACTCAACAAATAAGCCCGAGTGGATGATGCTTGAAACACTTCCCGTATTGCCACCGGATTTACGTCCGCTAGTACCTCTTGATGGTGGTCGATTTGCAACTTCTGACTTGAACGATCTCTATCGTCGTGTGATCAACAGAAATAACCGTTTGAAGCGTCTTCAAGAATTGAATGCTCCTGATATTATCATTCGAAACGAAAAACGAATGTTACAAGAATCAGTGGATGCACTTCTTGATAACGGTCGACGTGGTAAAACATTTACAGGTCCTAACAAAAGACCTCTTCGTTCACTCAGTGACATGCTTAAAGGTAAACAAGGTCGTTTCCGACAAAACTTACTTGGTAAGCGTGTGGATTACTCCGGTCGTTCAGTAATCGTGGTTGGTCCTAATCTTAAACTTCACCAGTGCGGTCTTCCAAAGAAGATGGCTCTCGAGTTGTTTAAGCCTTTCGTTTACAACAAATTAGAAGAAAAAGGCTTAGCTACAACAATCAAGCAAGCCAAGCGCCTTGTTGACCAAGAGGTCACAGAAGTTTGGGATATCTTGGCTGATGTTGTGAAAGAGCACCCTGTTCTTTTGAATCGTGCACCCACTCTACACAGACTTGGAATTCAAGCTTTCGAGCCTGTTCTACACGAAGGTAAAGCGATCCAGCTTCACCCTCTTGTTTGTACGGCCTTCAATGCGGATTTCGACGGTGACCAGATGGCTGTTCACGTTCCGCTCTCAATCGAAGCGCAAGTGGAAGCTCGCGTATTGATGATGTCGACAAATAATATTCTTTCTCCAGCGAACGGTAAGCCCATCATCAATCCTTCACAGGACGTTGTTTTGGGTCTCTATTGGTTAACTCGTATTCGTCCTGGTGCTAAAGGGACTGGCAAGATCTTCACGAACGTTCAAGAAGCTCTATACGCTTTTGAAACAGGTCTCGTGGATCTTCAAGCGGCATGTAAAGTTCGTATCAACGGCAAATTACAAGAAACTTCTGTTGGTCGCTCAATCTTGGCTGACGTTGTCCCCAGAGAAGTTCCTTTTAACGAAGTGAACGTGGTGATGAACAAAAAAACCATTGCTGGTTTGATCGATAAAACTTTCCGTCTTGCGGGTGCTAAAGCCACTTGTATTTTAGCGGATTCCATCATGCAACTCGGTTTCAAATACTCAACATACGCAGGTATGTCGATTTGTATCGACGATATGATTATTCCTGAAAGCAAACCAAAATTGATTGGCGATGCGGATAAGCAAGTTCAAGAAATTCAACAACAATACGATGAAGGTTTGATCACCGACGGAGAACGCTACAATAAAGTGGTGGATATCTGGGCGCAAACAGCCGACAAATTAGCTAAAGAGATGATGGGTCAGATTGAAAAATCGAAATTCGTTATCAACGGTAAAGAAATCGTTGGACCTTCATTCAATCCAATCTTCATTATGGCTGACTCTGGAGCGCGGGGATCTGCGAACCAAATTCGTCAGTTAGGTGCGATGCGTGGATTGATGGCAAAACCATCAGGTGAAATCATCGAAACTCCTATCACGGCGAACTTCCGTGAAGGATTAACGGTTCTTCAGTACTTCATCTCCACTCACGGAGCTCGTAAAGGTCTTGCCGATACAGCTTTAAAAACAGCCAACTCTGGTTACTTGACTCGTCGACTCGTTGACGTGGCTCAAGACGTTGTTGTGACTGAAATTGATTGCGGAACAAGTGATGGTCTTGAAGTGACTCCACTTTATGAAGGCGGAGAAATCATTCAAGGAATCGGCGAAAGAATTTTGGGTCGTACGGCTCTTAAAGATATCGTCGATCCAGTTTCTCAAAAAGTTTTGGTTCGTGAAGGTGATGAAATCACTGAAACACAGATCAAGATCGTTGATGAAGCAGGTGTCGATAAAGTTCAAATCCGTTCAGGCCTTACATGTGAAGCCGCTCGCGGTGTGTGTGTGAAGTGTTACGGTCGTGATTTATCTCGTGGTGCCACTGTGAACTTAGGTGAAACAGTTGGTATTATCGCTGCACAATCCATTGGTGAGCCCGGAACTCAATTAACAATGAGAACTTTCCACTTAGGTGGAGCCGCTTCTAAATCAGTTGAGCAATCTGTTCATACATCTCGTCATGATGGTGTGTTGAAACTTCACGGTGTTCAAACAGTTAAAAACCGTCAAGGTAAGTTGACTGTCATGAACCGAAATAGCGAAGCGACTGTTATCGATGATTCAGGACGTGAGCGTGAACGTTTCAAGCTTGTTTACGGTACAATTTTAAATTTCAAAGACGGTGACAAGGTCACTAAAGGCTCTAATGTGGCCGAGTGGGATCCTTATTCAAATCCAATTATTGCTGAGGTCACAGGCCTTATCACTTATCAGGATATTGAAGAAGGAACGACCATGCAGGAACAGGTCGATTCTGTAACAGGGTTCGCAACAAAAGTGATCACTGAATCAAAATCAACTGATGTTAAGCCGACAATTTACCTTGTTGATGGTGCCGGTAAGCCGCTCAATCTTCCAGGTCGAGAGTTGCCAGCTCGGTACTTGTTACCAGTGGGCGCTCAACTTCTTGTGACTGAAGGCCAAGATATTCACGCAGGTGATATCATTGCCAAGATGTCTCGCGAAGCTTCAAAAACAAAAGATATCACGGGAGGTCTTCCTCGCGTGGCTGAACTTTTCGAAGCTCGTAAGCCAAAAGAAGCTGCGATCATTTCTGAAATTGATGGTTACATCACTTTTGGTAAAGACGTAAAAGGTAAACAAAGAGTAATTGTAACTCCAGAAGTGGGCGAACAGCGCGAATATCTTATCCCTAAAGGAAAAGCTGTTAGCGTTCGTGAGGGTGAGTACGTGAAAGCGGGAGACGCTCTCATGGATGGACCTACAAATCCACATGACATCTTAGCTGTACTTGGTGAAAAACCACTTGCGGCTTACTTAGCCAATGAAATCCAAGAAGTTTACCGACTTCAGGGTGTGGCGATCAATGACAAGCATATTGAAGTGATCGTTCGTCAGATGCTTCGTAAGGTGGAAATTACTGATCCAGGAGACACTCGTTTCTTAACGGGTGAGCAAACAGAGAAGTACTCTTTCATCGAAGAGAATGAAAAGGTTACAAAAGAAGGTGGACAGATTGCAACGGCAAGACCACTTCTATTGGGAATCACAAAAGTAAGCTTAAGCACGGACAGCTGGATTTCTGCAGCTTCTTTCCAAGAAACCACTAAGGTTCTTACGGAAGCGGCTATCAATAGCAGAACAGACGGTTTACGTGGCTTAAAGGAAAACATTATCATGGGTCGCTTGATTCCTGCTGGAACGGGTCTGACAACGTACAAACGTTGGAAAGTCATCGTGAAAGAGGACGACGATGAGCCAATGATGGCGTTGCCAGGAATTACAGCTCAGCCGCAGGGTTAAATAATAGAAAAACTTGACCAGATGCAGGAACAGGATTAAGTTCCAACCGCTTCTGGTCTTGTTAACAAGACTTTTGAAAGGATTTTACTGTGCCTACTATCAACCAGCTCATCCGCAAAGAGCGTACTGTTCAAAAAAGCAGTACAAAGTCGCCAGCACTTGCATCATGTCCACAGCGTCGTGGTGTTTGTACTCGTGTTTATACAACGACTCCAAAAAAACCGAATTCAGCTCTTAGAAAAGTCGCGAAAGTTCGCTTATCTAATGGCTTTGAAGTGATTTCTTACATCCCTGGAATTGGGCATAACTTGCAAGAACACTCAGTTGTTCTTATTCGTGGTGGCCGTGTTAAGGATCTCCCCGGAGTTCGTTATCACATCGTTCGCGGTGTTTTAGATTTACAAGGTGTTAACGGTCGTTTGCGCAGTCGATCTAAATACGGCGCTAAGAAACCAAAGAAATAATAAGAGGGTATTTAAATGTCTCGACGTAAACGCACGTACAAAAGAGAAGTAATTCCAGATCCAGTTTTCAAAGATTTGGTAATTGCAAAATTCGTTAATAAAATGATGATTCAAGGTAAAAAAGCCACTGCTCAAAAAATGTTCTACGGAGCACTTGATGAACTTAAAGGTAAAGTACCTAACGAAGAGCCTTTAGCAATTTTGAAGAAAGCTTTGGAAAATACAAAGCCTTCCATCGAAGTTCGCTCTCGTCGAGTCGGTGGCGCCACTTACCAGGTGCCTACGGATGTTAGACCTTCTCGTAGACTTTCACTCGCAATGCGTTGGTTGATCGAGTACTCACGTGCTCGAGGTGAAAAAGACTTCGCCAAGCGTTTAGCCGGTGAAATCTTGGACGCTTTTAACAATCGTGGAAATGCGATCAAGAAAAAAGAAGACGTTCACAAGATGGCAGATGCAAATAAGGCATTCTCTCACTACAACTGGTAAATTAGTTTTGACAATTTATTTGATCCCCTGGTTTGTTATTGAACCAGGGGATTTTTTTTTGCAACGATCGAAAGAGAAAATAATATGTCCAATCTAGATCCAAAATCTCATCTCGACCTTGTCTCCACTAGAAATATTGGAGTGATGGCTCATATTGATGCTGGAAAGACGACAACTTCCGAACGAATTCTTTACTACACGGGTAAGAATCATAAAATCGGGGAAGTTCATGATGGCGCTGCTACCATGGATTGGATGGTGCAAGAACAAGAGCGTGGAATTACAATCACCTCTGCTGCCACTATGATTTTTTGGAAAGATCACCGAATTAATTTGATCGATACTCCAGGGCACGTGGATTTTACAATCGAAGTGGAAAGATCACTTCGTGTGCTTGATGGTGCGATTACAGTTTTTGATGCTGTGAACGGTGTTGAGCCTCAAACAGAAACCGTCTGGCGCCAAGCCGATAAATATAAAGTTCCTCGAATTTGTTTTATTAATAAAATGGACAGAGTGGGTGCAGATTTTAGCATGTGTGTTGAGTCTTTAAAAGAAAAACTCAATGCAGACGCAATTCCCATACAGCTTCCGATTGGCGCAGAAGATAAGTTTTTAGGCTGCATCGATTTAATTGAAAACGTCAGCTTGATTTGGGATCAATCTGGAAAAGATGATGGTTTTAAAATCGGAGAAATTCCAGCGGATATTGCCAAAGAAGTTTCAGAATTTAGAACTAAAATGATCGAACGAATCGTAGAGCTTGATGATGCTTTATTTGAAAAATATTTAAATGGTGAAGAAGTCACTGCCATAGAGTTAAAAAAAGCACTTAGAAAAGGAACATTAGCTTTAAATGTTTTTCCTGTTCTTTGCGGAGCAGCCTTTAAAAATAAAGGTGTACAGCCTCTTCTTGATGCTGTTTTAGATTATCTTCCCTCTCCCTTGGACGTCCCTGCAATTAAAGGATTTCATCCGGAAAAAGCAGATAAAGAAATTGATTGTCCCACAGACTTTGAATCACCTGTTGCTTGTCTAGCTTTTAAGATAGCAAACGATCCATTTGCGGGAACTTTGACCTATGTTCGAGTTTACTCAGGCACGATGAAAGTGGGCGATCAGCTTTACAATCCAAGAACAGAAAAAAAAGAACGTATTCAAAAAATCGTAAAAATGCATGCAAATGCCAGAGAGGAAATCAACTCTTTGAAGGCTGGCGATATTGGAGCTGTGATTGGTCTTAAATTTACTGGCACCGGAGACACTCTCTGTCCTATTTCTCATCCAGTTGTTTTAGAATCCATTCGTTTTCCAGAGCCTGTGATTGCTGTTGCTGTTGAAGCAAAATCCTCTGCAGATATGGAAAAAATGCTAGCTGGGCTTGAAAAACTTCAAAAAGAAGATCCTTCATGCCGAATTCGGTTAGATCCAGAAACAGGGCAAACATTGCTTTCAGGAATGGGAGAGCTGCATCTTGATATTTTAGTTGATCGATTACTACGTGAGCATAAAATTCAAGCCAATGTGGGAAAGCCTCAGGTGAGCTACAGGGAGACAATATTGGAACCATTTGGTTTTGATTACACATTCGAAAAAGAACTCGCTGGTGATAAGCAGTTCGCTCGTGTCTCCATGAAAATTGAACCCATATCTTTCAAGGACGGAATCACTTTTCACTCACAAGTTCCAGTGTCACAGACTTTTAATGCCGCTTTTCTCAAAGCCATCGAACAAGGATTCCGAGAGTCCATGGAAGTTGGGCCCGTCGCAAGTTATGCAATGATTGGCCTTAAGGGAACACTATTATCCATCGAGTTACGCCCTCAAGAGTCAAACGAAATGTCATTTAAGGCTGCAACCTCAATTGGTATTAGACAAAAGCTGCGTGATATTAAGGGTGACCTTCTTGAGCCAATAATGAAGCTTGAAGTGATATGTCCAGATGATTTTGTTGGAAATATTGTGGGTGACCTAAACTCTCGGCGAGGTAAGATTCACTCAATGGCGGTCAGAACAGGTGGCGGTCAAATTATTGCCTCTGAGGCTCCGCTAGCGAATCTTTTTGGTTATGCGACAGATATCAGAAGTCTTAGCCAAGGCCGAGCTTCATTCAGTATGGAATTTCTAGAATATGCGACAATTCCAAATAAGGTGAAAACAGAAATACTTCAAAGAATGGGTCGCTAATACTACTTTGATTGCTTTCAGTGGGTTCGAAGTTGCCTATTTCCCTGTAATTTATATACAGCGCATTATTATCGAGCTCTTCTAAATAATCTTTATACCTTGCCTCATTATTTTCTTTGACACGGATTAGCCGCTTGGGCATATTTCGACGCTCGTGACTTATTTCTAACAAAAGGTCCCCTATATCAGGCAGACAGCCGCAGGGATTCACCTTCGATGTGGAAATTAAGAGATCGTTAAACAAGAACCTGCTTTAACAAAGAGTGGTATATGCAAAGTCAAAAGATCAGAATTCGTCTAAAAGCTTTCGATCATAAGCTATTGGATCAATCGACTAAAGAAATCGTTGAAACGGCTCGACGTACTGGGGCTCGTGTTGCTGGACCCATTCCTTTGCCAACACGAATTAATCGTTTCACAGTTCTTCGCTCTCCTCACGTTGATAAAAAATCTCGTGAACAGTTTGAAATCAGAACTCACAAAAGAATGCTCGATATCTTAGAGCCCACACAACAAACCATCGACCAACTCATGAAGCTTGATCTTTCAGCTGGTGTTGACGTCGAAATTAAACTCTCAGCTGTGTAGGAAAGGAGCCTAAAAATGAGCGAAACTAATTCTCAAGAAATTAAACTAAACGGGCTTTTTGCTTTTAAAGTTGGAATGTCTACAATTTACAACGACAAGGGTGAAGCCATTCCTGTTACTGTGCTTCGTTACGAACCTTGGACAGTTTCACAAGTTAAAACTGTTAAGCAAGATGGTTATGACTCCATTCAAATTGCATGCAGTCCCAAAAAAGCGAAAAACAGCAATAAAGCTGAAAAAGGTCATCTTGCAAAAGCTGGTTTTGAAGCTGGTGCTCGATTTGTAAAAGAATTTCGTCAAGCCCTCCCTGAAGGTGCAACTGTAGGATCGAAAGTTTCAATTGATAGCCTTGCAAAGGGCGATGTTGTTAAGATGACTTCAAAGTCTAAAGGTAAAGGTTTTGCCGGAGTTTTGAAGCGTTGGAATTTTGCCGGTGGACCAGCAACTCACGGTTCTCACTTTCATAGACAGCCTGGATCAAGTGGTAACAGAACATGGCCAGGCCGTGTAATGCCCGGTAAAAAGTTTCCTGGTCACCTTGGTGATGAAACTGTCACTGTAAAAAATATTGAAATTGTTGATGTTATACCTGGTGAAAATGTAGTGATGGTTAAAGGTCCTGTTCCTGGCGCCAGAAACACTCTCGTAAAACTGGTTAAGGAGTAATCTACAATGGCTAAAGTTGAAGTATTAAACTGGAAAAAAGAAAAAACAGGAACTGTAGATTTACCTGCAACTACTTTTGAAGTTGAAGTAAAGCCTAGCGTTCTTCACGCTGTTGTAAAATGGCAGTTGGATTCGCGTCGCCAAGGAAACGCAGCGACGAAAACTAAGGGCCTTGTTAGTGGTGGCGGTAAAAAGCCATTTAAGCAAAAGGGAACTGGTAACGCGCGACAAGGTTCGACTCGATCTCCTTTAATGCCTGGTGGAGGAACGACTTTCGGTCCAGAACCACGCAATTACTCATTTACAATGCCCAAGAAAATGCGAAAGCTCGGTCTCAAGATGGCTCTTTCTCACCTTCTCAAAGAAGGTAAGTTAATGGTTATCGATAGCTTGGCAGTTTCTGGAAAAACAAAAGATATCGCAAAAAACTTAAAATCTTTGGGTCTTGCAAAAGGTATATTGATTGATGCTCAATCCGAGCAAAAAACATATCAAGCGGCAAGAAATTTACCAAAGTTTAAGTATTACGATGTAGACGGATTAAATGTTTACGACCTTCTAAAGTACGATGGAGTTATTATTTCTAAAACTTCCATCGATGCAATTGTTGGAAAATGTTCGACTGAGGTGAAGCGATGAAAACTATCGTAAAGCGTCCATTAATTACTGAAAAGAACACTCTACATCAGGCAGCTGGTGTTTACGTTTTCGAAGTTAATAAAGAAGCAACAAAGACTGACATCAAGTTTGCCGTTGAGAAAAAATTTAAAGTAAAAGTTCAGGCGATACGAACGGCGAATGCTCGTGGTCGTGCAAAGCAAACTAAATTCGGTCCCGGCCAAACTCCTCACTGGAAAAAGGCTTTTGTTAAACTGGCTGCGGGTGAAAAAATCGCAGTTTTTGAGGGAGCATAATAATGGGAATCAAAACATACAGTCCTCGATCGGCTGGATTAAGACATAAAACAGGTTATGATTTCTCTGAAATCACAGCTAGTTCTCCTGAAAAATCTTTAACGGTTAGTTTGAAAAGAACTGCCGCTCGTAACAATACGGGTCAAATTACAATGAGACACGTGGGTGGCGGACATAAGCGTCGTTACCGCTTGATAGATTTTAAAAGAAATAAAGTAGAAGTTTCGGCTACGGTTGTTTCGATAGAATATGATCCCAACAGAACAAGTCGCATTGCTCTACTCAATTACACTGATGGTAGCAAAGCTTACATCATTGCTCCTGTAGGACTTAACGTAGGTGATTCTGTTATTTCATCTGATAAAGCAGACATCAAGCCAGGCAATACACTATCATTAGGTGCTATTCCCGTTGGTACGACAATTCATAATATCGAATTGCGTCCTGGCAAGGGCGGTCAAATTTGTCGTGGAGCAGGTGCAAGTGCGGTTCTTCTTGGAAAAGAAGAAGCTTACTGTTTAGTGCGTCTTCCTTCTGGCGAGATCAAGAAAGTTTTGGCAGTTTGCAAAGCTTCTATTGGTCAGGTTGGTAATACTGATAATGAAAATATCGCATTAGGTAAAGCAGGCCGTGCAAGATGGAAGGGTGTTAGACCATCCGTCCGTGGTATGGCAATGAATCCAGTCGACCATCCATTGGGTGGTGGTGAGGGTGTCGGTAAAGGACATCATCCAGTTACTCCTTGGGGACAGCCATCTAAGGGTTATAAAACTCGACATAATAAAAGAACAAACTCTAGCATCGTGAAGAGAAGAAAGTAGGAGTTACGCGTGGCACGTTCAATTAAGAAAGGTCCTTTTGTTGATCACCATGTTTCTAAAAAAGTGGAAACAGCGATTCAAAAAAACGACAAAAAAGTAATTAAGACATGGTCTCGACGTTCTACTGTTCTTCCTGACTATGTAGGTTTAACATTTGCGGTTCATAACGGTCGAAAATTCGTTCCTGTGTATGTAACTGAAAATATGATCGGTCATAAGCTTGGAGAATTTGCACCAACTCGCACTTTCCATGGTCATGCCGAGAAAAAAGCAGCTCCTGCAGCATCATCTGCAGCTAAGAAATAATTGAGGAGATATACAAGTGGAATCAAAAGCTAGCCTCAAATACGCCAGAGTAGGAGCCCAAAAAGCTCGCTTAGTAGCAGACCTTGTAAGAGGTAAAGACGTAAGTGCTGCTCTGAAGTCTTTGACTTATCTTAATAAAAAATCTGCCCTAATGATTAAAAAATTAATTGAATCTGCTGTTGCAAATGCAGATTACAAAAAAACGATGGATCTCGACAAGCTTGTTGTTAAGACAATTTTTGTTGATAAGGGTCCAGTTCTAAAGCGATTTAGACCTCGTGCTCAAGGTCGTGCTTACGGTGTTCGCAAGCAAACAAGTCATATTAACGTCGTTCTTGAGGAGAAGTAAGCGTGGGACAAAAAGTTAATCCAATTGGTTTAAGACTTGGTGTTATTAGAACTTGGGATTCTAGATGGTATGCTAAAGGCGCACAGTATTTCGAATACCTCCACGAGGATCTTAAGCTACGTAATTATCTAAAAAAGAAACTTAAGCATGCTGGTGTAGCAAAGATTGAAGTTGAAAGAGCTGCTAAAAAAGTAAAACTTATCATTTCAACTGCAAGACCTGGTGTTGTAATTGGAAAAAAAGGAACTGGAATTGATGCGCTCAAGGCTGAAGTTCAAAAACTAACTACGAATGAAGTCTTTCTTAGCATCCAAGAAATTAGAAAACCAGATATCGATGCTCAGCTTGTTGCAGAAAACATAGCACTTCAATTGGAAAAAAGAATTTCTTGGAGACGTGCTTTAAAGAAATCAATCGCTGCTGCTATCAAAGGTGGCGTACGTGGTATTAAAATTCGTGTTTCTGGTCGTTTAGACGGTGCTGAAATTGCTCGTTCAGAGTGGTACAACGAAAAAAGCGTACCATTACATACTCTTCGTGCAGACATCGACTACGGAACTGCTGAGGCTTTGACTGCCTACGGAATTATTGGTTTAAAGGTTTGGATTTATAAAGGTGATATTATGTCAGCTCGTGAAGTAGAGGAGGCTGGTCGTGTTAAGTCCTAAAAGAGTAAAGTGGAGAAAACAGTTTGTTGGACGTTCACGTGGTTTTGCAGCTCGCGGTGCTAATCTTGATTTTGGTGATTTCGGTCTTCAAGCAACTGAGAGTGGAAAGTTGACTGCTCGACAACTCGAGGCTGGTCGTATCGCGATCTCTCGTTCTGTAAAGCGCGGTGGTAAAATTTGGGTACGAGTATACCCTGATACACCAGTGACAAAAAAAGCAGCTGAGACTCGAATGGGTTCTGGAAAAGGTAATCCTGAATTTTGGGTTTCTAATATCCTTCCAGGAAAAGTTTTATTCGAAATGAACGGTGTTACTCGTGAACAAGCTCAGGAAGCTTTCCAAAGAGCAGCTCACAAGTTACCATTCAAAACTCGGTTTTTGGTTCGGGAGTAAGTATGAAATATAATGAAATTAAAGATATGTCTGTTGCTGAACTTAAGAAAAAGCGCACTGTACTAAGTGACCAGTTATTCGAAGTAAGAATGAAAAATTCTATCGGGCAATTAGCTAACCCACTTGTAATTAGACAGCTCAGAAAAGACATTGCAAGAATTAATACCGCCATTGTTGGCAAGTCAGACAGAGCTTAGAGGATTTATGGCAAAGAAAAAAGAAGTTTCAAAAGTAGTAGCTGAAGTTGAACCTCGAGGACGAAAAATCGAAGTCGTAGGTGAAGTTGTTAGCACAAAAATGGCTAAAACAATTTCTGTTCTTGTTTTCAGAATGGTACGCCACAAGAAATATGGTAAGTTTTTGAAAAAAACTTCTGTTTTTAAGGCCCATGACGAAAAAGGTGTTGCTAAGCTAGGTGATAAAGTCAAAATTCACGAAACCCGCCCGATGAGCAAAACTAAGCGATGGGCACTTTCTGAAGTTCTGGACACTTCAAAATAATTTAGGGGATTTTATGATTCAAATGCAGACGCGACTTAATGTTGCAGACAACTCAGGCGCTAAAGAAGTCCAGTGTATTAAAGTTTTGGGTGGTTCTAAGCGTAGAACGGCATCAATTGGTGACATCATTGTTGTTTCCATCAAAGATGCTTTACCGAATTCGAAAGTAAAAAAGGGCGACGTAGCAAAAGCTGTCGTTGTTAGAACAATCCATAAGCTAAGAAGAGCCGATGGGTCTTACATCAGATTTGATGATAACTCTGCTGTTTTGATCAACGCCTCTAAAGAGCCAATCGGAACCCGTATTTTTGGTCCAGTAGCACGTGAGCTCAGAGCTAAACAGTTTGTTAAGATTGTTTCTCTTGCTCCAGAAGTATTGTGAGGAATTATGAATAGATTAAAAGATAAATACTCAAGTGAAATAGTTCCTGAACTAATGAAAAAGCAAGGCTACAAAAGCTCAATGCAAGTTCCTCGTCTCGAGAAAATTGTGATCAGCGTTTGTACGGGTGAAGCTGTTCAAAACCCGAAAGTTTTAAACAGTGTAGTTGACGAAATTACTGCGATTGCTGGTCAAAAAGCTGTGATCACTAAGTCAAAAAAGGCCATTTCAAACTTCAAGCTTCGAAAAGGTCTTGCAATTGGTGTTCGCGTAACTTTGAGACGTGAAAAAATGTGGTACTTCTTGGATCGTTTGAATAACTTAGCTTTGCCTCGTGTTCGTGACTTCCGCGGTTTACCATCAAAAGGATTTGACGGTCGTGGTAACTACAACATGGGTATGAAAGAACAAATTGTATTCCCTGAAATTAACTACGATCGCGTTGACAAAGTTAGAGGTATGAATATCACTATTTGTACAACTGCAAAGACTGATGTTGAAGGTCGTGCATTATTAGAATCACTTGGTATGCCATTTAGAAAGTAAACGGGGTTTAGTGTGGCAAGATTATCTTCGATCAAAAAAAACGAGCAAAGAAAAGAAAAGTCTTCGAAGTACTATAAGTATAGAAGACAGCTCAGAGCAATGTCTCTCGATCCTAAATTGAGTGACGAGCAAAAGGCAGAGGCCTTCCTCAAGTTGCAAAAATTACCTCGTGATACAAATCCAAATCGAGTTATTACAAGATGTCAAATTTCTGGACGTCCTCGTGGTAACTATAAGAAATTTGGGTTATCTAGAATTGCATTCAGAGAATTGGCATTAATTGGAAAATTACCTGGCGTTACTAAGGCCAGTTGGTAGAGGTTTAAATGGATAAGGTCGGACAGTTTTTAACTCAAATTCGCAATGCTTCTTTGGCACGACACGATAAGGTTGATATTCCAGCCTCTAAATTGCGTGCCGGTCTTGCCCAGATTCTTCAGGATTCTGGCTTTATCCGCTCTTTCAAAGTAGCAAAAGACTCCAAGCAGGGAATCATGCGAATTTATCTTAAGTATGATGATAAAGGTCAAAGTGCTATAACGGCATTAAGCAGCGTGAGCACCCCTGGTCGTCGGGTGTATGTTCATTCAACTAAAATCCCTAACGTTCGCTCTGGCACAGGTATGTGCATTTTGAGTACAAGCCAAGGTATCATGACTGGTGCCGAAGCTACTCAAAAAAATGTCGGTGGCGAACTTTTATGTACAGTTTGGTAGGTGTTAAATGTCTCGTGTAGGTAAAGCTCCAATCAATTTTGATGACAAAGTTCAGGTCTCTGTTTCCTCATCTAATCAGGTAACAGTTAAAGGTCCCAAGACATCATTAAACATTCAGTTGAAGCCTGAAGTAACAGCCAAAGTTGATGGGAAAAAAGTTGTTTTGGTTTGTAACAAGGATACTAAGCAAGCTCATTCACTCCATGGATTGTACAGAGCTCTTATTCAAAACGCTGTTACAGGTGTAGGTAAAGGGTTTACTCGTGGATTAGAGCTTCACGGTGTAGGTTACAGAGCTACAGTTAGCGGTAAAAAATTAGAACTTTCACTTGGATTCAGTCATCCCATCATTTTTGATATTCCTGATGGAATTGAAATTAAAGTTGAAAAGCAGACCGCTATATCAATAACTGGTGCTAGTCGTGATTTAGTTGGACAAGTTGCTTCAAAGATACGTTCATTTAGACCTCCTGAGCCTTATTTAGGTAAAGGTGTTCGTTATGTTGGTGAAAATATTAGACGCAAAGCTGGTAAGTCGGCTGGTAAATAAAAGGCAGTAATATATGATGAAAATTAAAGTTAGAAAACATACAGCTGAAAGAAAAGCGAATCGTCTTAAAAAGAAGATCAGAATTCGTAAAACTGTTAAAGGTACTGATGAAAGACCTCGTTTGGTTGTCTTCAGAAGTGCTTCTCATATGTATGCACAGGTAGTTAATGATGTTAAGGGAGTTACACTCGCTTCTGCTTCATCTCTAGTTTTAAAGTCTGATACCACAGGTGTGGACTTGGCTAAAGCTGTAGGACTAGAAGTTGCCAAAGCAGCGCTCTCGAAAAATATTAAAAACGTAGTGTTTGATAGAAATGGTTTCATCTACCATGGACGCGTTAAGGCGCTTGCAGATGCAGCTCGTGAGGGTGGATTAAACTTCTAAGGAGATTTTTTTGTGGACAATAAGACAGTAAGTGAATTCGAAGAACGTGTTGTAGCGATCAATCGTGTAACAAAAGTTGTAAAGGGTGGCCGTAGGTTCTCTTTTGCGGCACTTGTTGTAATTGGCGACAAAAATGGCCAAATCGGTTTCGGTACCGGTAAAGCAGGAGAAGTTCCTGAAGCTATTGGAAAAGCATCACGTGCAGCTAAAAAAAGCTCACGTTCAGTTGACCTCAAAGAAGGTCGTACAATAGCTCACGAAGTAATCGGTAAATTTGGAGCAGCAAAGGTTGTAATGAAGCCTGCTGCTGCAGGAACCGGTGTGATTGCTGGCGGTGCAGTTCGTGCAGTTCTTGAATCTGTTGGTGTAAAAGATATCTTAACAAAATGCGTTGGAACTCGTAATCCTCATAATGCAGTACGTGCAACTTTAGATGGCTTAAAGCAACTAAAGAATCAGAAATAGGCGGTAGTAAATGGCTAATAAAAAATTTGTTATTACATTGAAAAGATCTCTAATTGGTTGCAACAAAAGCCAAAAAGAAACAATCCGCTGTTTAGGTTTAACAAAAAGACAGCAAACAGTTGACGTGAATGACACTCCTGCAAACAGGGGTCAAATTCTCAAAGTTCAGCACATGTTAGATGTTGTTGTTTCAAAATAGTTTTTTTATTTAGGAGTTTATATGAACTTGTTATCAAATTTATCACCTGGCGAAGGTGCTACACATTACAGAAAAAGAGTCGGTCGCGGTATCGGTTCTGGTCTTGGTGGATATTCTGGTAAAGGTGGAAAAGGCCAAACTCAAAGATCAGGTGGAAGTATTCGCCGTGGCTTCGAAGGTGGTCAAACTCCCTTGCACAGAAGATTACCTAAGTTCGGTTTTAGCAACGTCGCTTTTGAAACTCGTTATGATATCGTTAACCTTAGTCAGCTTGTTGACCTGGGCTCAACTGTTGGTCCTGAACAGTTAATCGCGAAGGGTCTTGTTAATAAAAGAGCTTTAATTAAAATTTTAGGCACTGGTGAAGTTAAATCAGCGTTGCACGTAAAGGCCCACAAATTCAGTGAAAAAGCTAAAAGTGCAATCGAAAAAGCTGGCGGAAAAGCCGAAGTTCTTAGCGTTTAACTAGATCATCTAGAGGTACATCACGATGGCAACAAATGAAAATGCAACAAAGAATTCGGATCTACTCAAAAGAATTCTATTCACTCTTGGTATGCTAGCTGTTTACCGTATCGGTGTGCACGTTCCTACTCCTGGAGTTGACGGAAATGCAGTCTTGGGTTTTTTCCAAGCGCAAAGTCAGGGCATTTTCGGCCTGTTTAATACTTTTACAGGTGGTGCACTCGAGCAGTTTAGTATTTTCGCATTAGGTATTATGCCTTACATTTCTGCCTCTATTATTTTTCAACTTTTAACTTCTGCGGTTCCATCTCTTGAGGCACTAAAAAAAGAAGGACCTTCAGGTCAAAAAAAGATTCAACAGTACACTCGTTACGCCACTATTCTTTTAGCAATTGTTCAAGGTTACGGAATGAGCTCTTGGCTAATGGGTTCAAATTTTGAAGGCGCTAAATTAGTTATTTCTCCATTAGTTGGTTTTTTGCCTTTTCAAGTTGTTACTATTTTAACACTCACCGCGGGCACATGTTTTGTAATGTGGATTGGCGAACAAATTACAGATCGCGGAATTGGTAACGGTACTTCACTTGTAATTTTCACTGGTATTGCAGCTTCGATTCCCTCAGGTGCTCAAAAGCTTTTTGAACTTGTAAGTAACGGCGAAATGAAAGCTGTTATTGCACTTTTGGTCGTGCTTTTCATGCTTGCTATCATTTCTGCAGTTATTTACATGGAAGTGGCTCAACGTAGAATTACCATTCAGTATTCTCAACGTGGCCAAATGGGTCCTCAATCGATGGCAGCACCCTCCAGTCACCTTCCAATCAAAATTAATTTTGCTGGAGTCATTCCTCCTATTTTTGCAAGTTCTTTACTTATGTTCCCGGCCACAATGGCTCAGTTCACACAAACACCTTGGATCAAAGCCATGCAGGATTCTTTAAATCCTAATGGTGTAATATTTAATATTTTATTTGTTTCACTCATCGTATTTTTCAGCTTTTTTTACACTGAAATTGTATTCAACTCTAAGGATGTTGCTGAAAACTTAAAAAAGTATGGTGGTTTTATTCCAGGTGTACGTGCTGGCTCTAGTACTGCTGATTACATCCAACGGGTTCTAGAGCGTGTAAATGTAGCAGGTTGCACTTATTTAAGTTTAGTCTGCTTAATGCCAGTTGTTTTCCAAAATTACTTTAAATTACCATTCTACTTTGGTGGAACTAGTTTGTTGATTCTAGTCGGGGTTGCTCTTGATACTGCTCAACAGATCCAGTCTCATCTTTTAACTTCTAAGTACGAAGGTTTCCTTAAAGGTGCAAAAATTCGGAGCCGGAGGGTTCAGTTTTGAATTTGATTTTGTTCGGTGCACCTGGAGCTGGTAAGGGAACGCAGTCAAATCTTTTAATTCAAAGAGATCGGCTGCACCACATAAGCACTGGTGACTTACTCAGAGGAGCAATTAAATCAGGTTCTGACCTCGGAGTTAAAGCAAAATCCTTTATTGATAAAGGTGAGCTTGTTCCAGATGAGCTGGTTATTGGATTGGTCAAAGAAGTTGTTGTTGGTAAGGGGCCTGGATTTATTTTAGATGGATTTCCAAGAACGGTAATCCAGGCTGATGCTCTGGGACAGTTATTAAAGGGATTGCGGCTTGAGATTCAAAAAGCAGTTTTCCTTCATGTTCCATTTGATGTACTTTTTTCCAGGTTAACTGGAAGAAGAGTTTGCAAGTCCTGTGGAGCAGTGTATCACATAGTCTCAAAACCTTCTAAAAAAGAAGGAATTTGTGATGTATGTGCAAGTGAGTTAGTGCAAAGAAATGATGATAAGGACGAGGTTATTGCGAATAGACTCAAAACATATGAGGAATTTACAATGCCCTTGAAAAGTTACTTTAAACAAACAGGACAATATGCAGAGGTGGACGGAGACAGAGACGAAGAGAGTGTATACAAGTCAATAAAAGATTTAATGATTTTGTAGACAGACCCTTTTTCTAATGTTAATTTCCGACGCTCGCAGTTTCCATGAAGGTGAAAGATGAAAGTCAGGCCCTCTGTAAAAAAAATATGTAATAAGTGTAAAGTCATTAAGCGCAAAGGCGTTATTCGTGTTATTTGCGAAAATTCTAAACATAAGCAAAGGCAGGGTTAAAAAATGGCTCGTATTTCAGGAGTAGATTTACCCCGGAACAAACGTGTTGAAATAGCTCTTACTTATATCTTTGGTATTGGACGTCCAAGAGCTAAAGAAATTTGTAAGTTTGCGAACATCGATGAATCACTCAGAACAGATAACCTGACTGATGATATGGTTGCAAAAATCAGAGCTTACATCGAGCAAAACTTCAAGATTGAAGGGGATTTGCGCCGTGAAGTGGGCTTATCTATTAAAAGACTAATGGATCTCAATTGCTATCGTGGAATTCGCCATAGAAAAGGTTTACCGGTTCGTGGTCAAAATACTCGATCAAACGCACGGACTCGTAAAGGTCCTAAGAAGACAGTCGCTAATAAGAAAAAAGCTGTCTAATCCACGATAAGGAATTAAGGATTTTTTATGAACATGGAAAAAAAAGTAGTAAATAAGAAAAAAGTTAAAAGAAATGTCCCACAGGGAAATTGCTATATTCAAGCTGGATTTGGAAATGTTATCATCACGATGACAGATCCAAAGGGTGATACCGTGTCCTGGTCCTCTGCAGGTCACTTAGGCTTCAAAGGAAGTCGAAAAGGTACACCATTCGCTGCTCAGATGGCTGCTGAGGATGCTGCGAAGAAGGCTATGGAAGCAGGCATGAGATCTGTAGATGTTTATCTTACTGGTCCTGGTGCTGGTCGTGAGCCCGCAATTCGTGCGTTAGCTGGTGTTGGTTTGAAAGTGCTTTCTATGAAAGATATCACTCCCATTCCTCATAACGGATGCCGACCTCCCAAAAGACGCAGAATTTAATTAATTAAGAGGAGTTTAGTGTGAGCTGTATTAATGAAAGTGTTTGCAAGCTTTGCCGAAGAGAAAATACAAAGTTATTTCTTAAAGGTGACCGCTGCTACACTGATAAGTGTTCTTTCGAAAGACGTCCCTATCCGCCAGGACAGCACGGTCAGCAAAGGATTAAATTTTCTGACTTTGCTCTTCAATTGCGCGAAAAACAGAAAACCAAAAGATGGTACGGTCTATCTGAAAAGCAATTCCGTCGCTATTTTCATGACGCTACAAAGTCTAAGGACTTAACAGGAATGGCTCTTCTAAGAAACCTAGAGATGAGACTTGATAATGTCCTTTACACTTTAGGTTATGCAAATTCACGCAGAGAAGCTCGCCAATTGGTAAAGCATAATCACGTTCTCCTTAACGGCAAAAAAGCTAATATTCCTAGCTTGTTAGTCGAAAAAGGTGATCAAATTGAACTAAGTGAAAAATCACGCCAACACACTCGTGTTCTTTCTGCCATCCAAGCAGTTAGCAGACGAACTATGCCTTCATGGTTAGAAGCTAATCACGGTCAATTTAAAGGACTTGTGAAGGATCTTCCATCTCGTGAAGAAATAACAGTTCCATCTGAAGAAAACATGATTGTTGAGTACTACTCTCGATAAATTTTAAAAAGCCGGGGGCTAAAGATATGCAAGAACATTATTATAAATTCTGGAGAGATCTCATTAAACCAAAAGGTTTTGAGGTCGACAAAGAGACTATCCGAGACGATTACGGTCGTTTTGTTATCAGACCACTTGAGCGTGGCTTTGGTGTGACTCTCGGTAACTCTTTAAGAAGAATTTTACTGAGTTCAATGATGGGTTCTGCAATTTCTGCAGTACGCTTCGAAGGTGTTCTTCATGAATTCACGACTATTCCTGATGTTCTCGAAGACGTAACTGATATTATTTTGAACTTAAAAGAAGTTCGATTTAAGCAGTACACTTCTGAGCCTGTTACTTTAAGAATCGTGAAAAACGGTCCTGGTAAAGTAACTGCAGGTGATATTCAAACTAGCGATAAAATCGAAATCCTCAACAAGGATCAACATATTGCAACTTTAGGGTCTAACGGAAATTTCAGTGCTGAAATTATCGTGGCTTATGGTCGTGGTTACGTTCCTGTTGAAAACCGTGAAACTGACCTTCCAGTTGGATTCATTGGTGTGGATTCACTTTTTAGTCCAATCAGAAAAGTGAACTACAGTGTATCCAATGCACGTGTTGGTCAAAGAACTGATTACGATGCATTAGCACTTGAAGTATGGACGGACGGATCTTTAAAGCCTGAAGAATCAATTTCTTTGGCTTCAAAAATCATGAAAGAACAACTTCAGATTTTCCTTACATTTGATGAAGAGATGGAGCCTCAAGAAGAAAAGCGTGATCCATCTTCTCCACAGCTAAACGACAATTTGTTTAGATCAGTCGATGATTTAGAACTCTCTGTTCGCTCAGCCAATTGCTTAAAAAATGCTAACATTCGCTTTATCGGTGAACTTGTCGTTCGCTCTGAAGCTGAGATGCTCAAGACTAAAAACTTCGGTCGTAAATCTTTGAATGAAATCAAAGAAATTTTGACTGAAATGGGATTAGGTCTTGGAATGAAAATCGACGGATGGCCACCAGTAGGATGGGATCCCAACACGGCTCCACAGATCTCTAAACGAGAACAGCAGCCACAATAATTTTTTTGAGGTAATATATGTCGTCCCATAGAAGAAGAGTTAAACATTTTGGTAGAACAGCAAAGCCACGAAGAGCCTTGTTAAGAGGTTTGATGACTTCTTTAGTTGAACACGGTCGCATCAAAACGACTGTTGATAAAGCTAAGGAACTCAGAAGACACATTGAAAAGCTCATTACACTTGGAAAAAAAGGTGATGTAGCGACTCGTCGTGTGATCTTGGCTCGAATTGCAAATAAAGATGCTATGACAACTATCGTAGATGATTTATCAAAGCGATTCCAAAGCCGTCCTGGTGGATACACTCGTATCATCAAGATTGGTCGTAGACCTGGTGATCAAGCTGAAATGGCGTTCATCGAATTTGTAGACTATGACTTTAAAACTAAAGGCTCCAACGAGTCTGAAGATACTAAAGGTTCAAAATCTACAGATAAAGCTAAAACGGCAGCAAAAGCTAAGGCGAAGGCTAAAAAAGCAGTGACGACTTTGGTTGCTAACAAAAAGAAGAAAACTCAGAAAGCAAAGAAAAAGGCACGTACAGTCTCTAGAGCCTAGTGCAAGTCTACTTTATTTGTAATCTTTCAGACAAAAAATTTATGAAAAGGCTTGATGAAAATCAGGCCTTTTTTCTTTTTGAAGGCATGGAATTGTGAGAGAATTCGAATATGTCTAAAATTTATATTCGACCACTCATAATATTATTACCCATTATTATTGCCTCAGTAGCTTTGTTCTATTGGCTAAAATCTCCAAGCAGTCAGCTCTCAGGGCGAGTCACAGAAAAGTCACTTAGCATTGAGTCTCTCATCGGAACAAAAATATCAGATATCAAAGGCCAAAAATTTGAGTTCAATGCAAGCGATGATAAGATTTATATCATGCACTTTTGGGCCTCTTGGTGTGCTCCCTGTGTGGATGAGTTTCCTCAACTTATTGATCTTTCGAATCAGTTTAACGGTAAAGTTGTTATAATGGCAATATCAGGAGACTCGAATCAAGAAGAGATGAATGTTTTTCTGAAGTCATTTCCTGAGGCATTAAAGGCCAATCATTTTAATATCGTATGGGACTCTGAAAAGCAGTTTATAAAGCGCTGGAACGTAAATAAGCTGCCTGAAAGTTATATCTATAATCAGGATAAAAAAATGGTTAAAAAGATATCTGGTGCCATTGATTGGACAACTGAAGATGCTAAGTCCTACTTCGAAATAATGATAAAAGATTTTGAAAAATCATCAGAAAAAAAATAGTCCAATTATTTACCAAAAAGTTTTTTTAGGGCTTTTTCGGCTTCTTTTCCAATCTGCTCTTTAGCCTTATTCTCAGATGATTTTTGAGAGCTTTTGATCTGATTTTCTGCTTGTTTCTTTTGCCCCTCTGCTTGGTTTTTCAGGCTATCCAGTCGACCTTGAATTTGAGATTTAAATTCATTGATCTGTTTATCAAGTGCCGCTTTGTTTTTTGAAATTTCCCGATCAATTTGTTCTTGGAGCGCTTTTTTTGCTTTGTCGACTTGAGCCTTGAGTTCCTTCTCAAAAGCCTTACCCAGCTCACGACCTAAATTGGAATCAATATTTAATGGAAAATTGGGTAATTGAGACTTGGCTTTTGCTGTTAAAGTAATTTCTGGAAGTGAACTTAAAGCGCTCTCAAAAACTTCTTTCACTATTTTTTGAGGTGCTGTGACGGCAAATTGAGCTGAGGTGAGATCATTTTGAATATTGAGAGTGTAGGCCTTTAGGTCAATGAGTTGCAGTCCTAGATTAAGCCGGGCATTGGATTCATTTAAAACTAAATTAATATCTTTTGTTTCAAGTAGTGTTTTTGGTGCGGGAACTTTGTATGAGGCCACTGCGAGTTGAAAATCGACAAGGCTTTCAGCTTTTCTGTTATCGTAAGTGAGTTGAGTTCGAAATCCTTCGACTTGTGAGGCTGGGAAGTTGCCTTTTAAATCCGCTACAATGGGTTCATTAGTCAAAAGCTGGTTAGTTGAGATGTGACGAATTTCACCCTCAATATTGCCAGAGTAGGGTGAGCTTCCAGCTTGCGATGTAATACGAGTTTTTTTGATCCATACAAGTGGGTAGGCCATGGGTTTACCGAACTCGTAAGACACTCCATTGGCACGAGGCCTAGGTTGCATCGAGGGGTCAGGCTCATTTCCTCCCTTTTTCTTTAAGTTAGGAGGCATGTACTTTAAGGCCATGGCTTTATATTTAAGCATTTGATCCTTGTACGGACTTAAATAGCCCATGAATACAGAGGTGGCCAGTGATTGAGCGTCTAGCTTTGGAAGTTTGATTCTATTTTCTAGATCTTTAATGTCGTTTTTAACTTGGGATTCAATGGATTTGATTTCGCTGTCGATTCTTTTTAAGTCGCTTGTTAAGTCTTTATTTGCACCGTCGATACTTTTGTATTTTTTGTCGGCCTCTTTGACAATTTTATCAAGCTCTTGAAGTGATGATGCAAGTTCGCCTGGGTTTTTAAAATTAGATGTTTTCACTTTGCCCATTCGGTCGCCTAAGGCTTTGAACTCCTCTGGCTTAGGAAGCTCAGCAAATCTTTTTTCCCAACCCTTTTTCTTTGATTCGATTTCTTTCTCGAAAGCTTCGATCAGAGCTTTTGATTGAACTGATCCTTTTATCCCTTCCAGGGGATCTTGATCAGGATTGCCAAGCCAAGAAGCGGCGTCGCCTAAAACATTATTGCTAAATTTCTTTTGGGTGGCGTCCAAAGCTTGGTCTTTAATTTTATCCATGGCACTAGGTCCTTCTTCTTCTGAAGAAGTCGGTGGCGCTACGTAGCCTGGCTTTTTTCGTGGCACTGAAAATTCAATTTGCTCGATGGCAGCTTCATTAACGACTAACTTGGCACGAAGAATTGCATCCCAAAGAGCAGAAAATCGAATTTCTCCGATTTGAATGGAGTTTTGATGAGGTGCCTGAGCATCAGTGATCTCAATTTTTTGTATTTTGAGCGATAGATCAGAAATTTTTGTTTGAAAACTAGCAATATTAACTTCTGCACCCAAAGCTTTTGTCATTCCCCACTCGAGGGCCGATTTCATATGAGAATCAAAGAAGAATTTTGTATAAAGAACGATCAATAAAATAATAATTGTAAAAGGGATAATCGCTTCAAAACGAATGATTTTACCAAGGCCTTTTTTTTCTTTCATATTATTTTGCTCCATGATTATTGTGCCCCGTAGAGTTTGTCGTAGCTAATGTACCAATTATAAAACTTGGTGGCTGTAATAGCTTTCCAGATTTTGGTTTCTTTAATTCGAGCCACCACTGTGGCTCGGTACTTGAGAATGAGAGACTTGAATGCAAAGTAGGTGGGCACACAAAGGACGAGAGCTGCTAAGAAAGACCCCATGACGATCGAGTTATTAAATCGTGTCATTGGAATAATCGGCATATTGTAGAGGGTCACCCAAAGACTTCGTAAAGCCTCTGCTTCAAGTACGATTCGGCCAAGGATGTCAGCCAAGGGATCTGCAAGGAAAGCGACAAACTTGAAAAAGAAAGCACCTAGGAAAGCTGCACCGATTTGGATACGGAAGAAGAAAAGAACAAACAAAAATAGGAGGGTTTGAAGCGATAAAAAGGGGGAGAAGCCCAGAAAGAGTCCCATGGTTAGGCCGGCTGCCAATTGCTCTGTTCCAGTGTCGGAATTAAGCAGCCTTAAAAAGGCAAAAATTTGCTTGAGAAGTAAAGTCATGGATTCCTCCGAGTAAAAATCATGATTGGCAGTAGCAGTCATGATTGGCAGTGGCAACTACGATTGGCAATGAAAAGTATGATAGGCAAAATGTGTTTTAAGATCACCGTTTTCATCTAGTTTGCGTGGCGAGTCACATTGTAGATTCTTAGAGGCTGTATTAAATTTGAAAATAGAGTTGTGAGGGCATTGAATATGGATCACGGTGCATATGTTAAAAGTAGTTTTCAAGAATCTTTTGAAACCTTTAAAATCTTAGCAGAGAACGCTTTAGTCCAATCTCAAGTTGTGAAAGCCGCCGAGATGATCATTCATTCTTATCAAAACAAAGGCGCGTTGTTTATAGCCGGAAATGGTGGATCAGCAGCCGATGCTCAACATATCGCAGCCGAAATGGTGGGAAAGCTAGCTCTTGATCGGACCCCATTGCCGGCTTATGCCATGACAGTGGACTCATCACTTTTAACTGCAGTTGGAAATGATTACGGCTACAACGAAATTTTTTCTAGGCAAGTGGAAGGCTTGATGAAGCCTCAAGATGTGTTCCTAGGGATTACAACTTCGGGAAATTCAGAGAACTTACTAAGAGCTTTTAAAATGTGCCGAGAAAAAGGTGTGAAGTCTATTTTGCTTTCTGGAAAAGAAGGTGGTGAGGCTCAAAAACAAAATCTTGCTGATGTTGTGATTTTAGCTCCTGGAGTCCACACGGCTCGGATTCAAGAGTGTCACATTGCAATTTACCACACGATTTGTTTTTTGACTGAAAAAGCTTTGGTGGAATCGGGACATATTCAGTACCGAAATAAAAAATAGAAGACTTTCAATACATAAAACGCAAGTGGGGATTTGCTTAATTAAATTTCAGCAGATATGTGAGAGCGATTTTTTTTTGTCAGATAGAAGTAGGATCCGACCAGGCCCCAAGCAAAAAGCATCAGCTGAAAAGCTGTTATCACACTGGATCCAGAATTAATTTTTCCTTCTGAAAAAGTATGAAATAAAAAATAAAAAGCCGCTTGTCCTACGCCCACTCCAGCTGGAGTGATGGGAATGGCCATCAGCATAAAACCCAACGGGACTACGAAAAATAATAGCGGTCCACTGACGGTTTCGTTCATCACAGTCTCGATAAACCAATTAAAAAATAAAAGAGTCGTGCTTTGTGCCAGCACGGTTGTGAAAATTGCGATCAACAAAATTTTAGGATTTTGTACAAAGCCTTTACAGGCAAAACTAAATCTAAAAAATTTTCCTTTAATACCACTATCGCTCATTTGAAGCTCGGTGGTTTTAAAATACTTTAGGCCTACAAAAAATGTCGTCATCCCTAAAAATATAAAGCAGACCCAGAACAGAAGTTGATTCAAAGTGGAGTTACTGACCTTGAGATAAAAAATTTCAAATATCAGACCGGAAAGAGCTAATAAAACAAATGTGTAAAGCCCTGAAATCCTATCCATGAGTGCACTTGAGTAGGAAACAGCTCTGGGAATTTGTAAGTCTTTTTGAAGATAGTGGGCTTTAATCACATCACCGCCCACACCGCCTGGTACAGCAAAATTAAAAAACAAACCAATAAGATTCAGTCTGATAATTTCTAAGCGACTTAAGCTGTAGCCTTGAGATTGAATCAATCCACGCCACCTTTCAGTCATAATGAGAAGGCCTAAACCCACTAGTATAAAGGCAATCAAGAGATTGGGAGGGGTTAAGAAGTTTTCGAGTTCGCTGAGTTTGAATCGATCTGTGGAAATCAGCCAGTAGACAAGCCCAGCAGAAAAGCTGAGCTTTAGAAAAGTCATGGCGTGTTTTTTAAAATTCACGCCGAGTGAACTTTCCAAATTTTCATGAGTTGTTGAAGCAAAGGTTCTAAATCTTTAAGTGGCAAAGAAGTAGGTCCATCACAAAGTGCGGCTGCAGGATTGGGGTGAGTTTCAAGAAAAATTCCGTCTACTCCGACGGCCAGTGCTGCTCGTGCAAGAGGGGCCACCATCTCTGAGCGACCTCCGCTGCTTTCGCCAGTGGAGCCTGGTAACTGAGTGGAGTGAGTCACATCCATAATAACGGGAAAGCCAAGAGCGCGCATTTCCACAAGTCCTGTCATATCATTAACTAAGCGGTTATAGCCAAAAGTGGTTCCTCGCTCGCAAAGAAGAAGTTTGTCATTTCCTGTTTCCACCGCTTTTTGAGCGATAGCTTTCATGTCCCAGGGGGCTAAGAATTGTCCTTTTTTGATATGAATCACACGGTTTGTTTTTGCAGCCGCTACCATCAGGTCTGTTTGTCGACTTAAAAAGGCAGGGATTTGTAAAACGTCTGCCACTTCAGCAGTGGGTTCGACCTGAATGGTTTCGTGAATGTCAGTCAGAAGTAAACAATCAAGCTGGGTCTTTATTTTTTCTAAAGATTTGAGAGCGGAACCAGTACCGGGACCGCGAAAGCTTTTAAGACTTTGGCGGTTGGCTTTATCAAAAGAGCATTTTAAAATCCAAGGAATACCTAATTTCGTGGTCACACGTTTCAATTCATGACCGACTTCCATCACAAGGCCCTCATCTTCAATGATGTCAGGACCTGCAAAAAGCACAAAGTTTTTACCATCGCCCCATGTGATCTTGTGAGATCCTTGCTGAAGAACTACAGGTTTTTTAAGCGGATGGAATTGATGCATTTTATCTTCCTTTATTTTAAAGCAGTAATGACGGCTTCGATCACTCGGTCCTGAATGTCATTTGTCATATCAGGAAACATCGGTAAGCTCACGACGTGGTCCGCCGCCCAACGAGCATTGGGGATATTCGCTGTGGCCCCTGCTGTGTGCTCTTTGTACCAGGGTTGATCGGCCATGGTCATAGGGTAGTGAACCGAGGTAGGGACACCCTTATCCTGTAGCTTCTTTTGAAATTCAGCCCTGTTTTCAACGGTTAAAGTGTATTGGGCCCAAGCACAGTTTCTATCAGGTTTAATATAAGGTGTGGTGAATTGAGGAGCTTTGATTTCTGAAAACGCCTGATTGTATCGATCTGCCACTCTTTGGCGTTGTTCCAGTTCCCAATCGTAGCGTTCCAATTTTGCCAGCAAAATTGCGCACTGAATAGTATCTAAGCGGCCATTCACGCCTAGTCTTGTGTGGTAATATCTCTTTTCAGAGCCGTGTTCGCGCACTTCTTTCATAGCGACTGCTAGTTTGGCGTCATTGGTGAAAATAGCTCCGCCGTCACCGTAGCAACCTAATGGTTTTGCAGGATAAAAGCTGGTTCCAGAGGCAATTCCAAAGGATCCACTTTTTTTATCTTTGTAGCGTGCGCCATAACTTTGTGCCAAATCTTCGAGAACATAGAGGTTGTGTTTTTTTGCAATGGCCATAATTTCATCCATGTCGACCACTTGTCCGTACAAAGATACAGGAACGATCGCTTTGGTTTTAGGGGTGATCGCTTTTTCGATGGCAACAGGATCAATGTTGTAAGTTCTTTTGTCGATATCAACATAAATTGGTTTAGCGCCAGCAAGTACTATTGTTTCAGCAGTCGCGATAAAAGAAAATCCAGTGGTGATCACTTCATCACCTGGGCCAATGCCAAGTGCCATCATAGGAATAAGAAGTGCATCTGTTCCGCTAGCACAGGCTAGCACATGACTAACACCCGTATGTTCGGCTAATTTTTTTTCAAGTTCTGCCACTTCAGGCCCACCGATGTATGCCCCCGATTCGAGAACCTTCATGATTCGAGAATCGATATTAGTTTTAAGAGCGTTGTACTGTGATTTTAAATCGATAAATGGGATCGAAGACATTTTGTTCTCCTGGTAAAGAAGCATTAGTATGCCAAGAGTTTGGCTCGAGGTCTACATGACAATACGAATCATCTTTGTTGCTTGGAAGCGACAGAGAGTGTGGCTATTTTACAAGCTCTAATTTATTTTTGAGGGAGATATTCAGCGTGATACCAATAGTTCTATCTGGTGGCAGTGGCACACGACTTTGGCCGATTTCAAGACGTAAGTTTCCTAAGCAATTCTGTGAAATTTTTAATGATTCGCTACAAAATTTAACTCTGAAGCGAGTGGCTCAGCTAGGATCCCCTGTTCTTGTCACAGGTCAGGATCTTAAAACCCTAACTGAAATTCATATCAAAAAATCAAAGGTTTCAGTGAAACAAGTGATCTATGAGCCTAAAGCTAAAAACACGGGCCCTGCCGTCTTAGTGGCCTGCCAGTGGTTAAAATTAATGGGTTTAGAAAACGAGAGTGTGGGATTTTTTCCAGCTGATCATTTGATTCAAGATGAAGAAGAATTTTTAAGCGCAGTCAATCTGGCAAGTTCTGTCGGAGATTCAGGTAGGCTTGTTACTTTGGGGGTGAGGCCCACTTATCCCGAGACTGGTTATGGATACATCCAAAAAAATAAAAAAAGTCTTCAATCAGGTTCTGAAGTTTTTGGCGTTGTTCAGTTTCATGAAAAGCCAGATCTAGAAAAAGCAAAAAAGTTTTTACTGACTCAAGAGTATTTATGGAATGCCGGTATTTTTGTTGGGAAAGCTAAAACCTTTTTACAGTGTTTTGAAAAGTTTCAAAACGAAATGTGGAAAGTGGCAAATCAACTAAAATCAGATCTGTCGAACATGGCAGAAATTTATGAAAAAATGCCTAATATCAGTCTTGATTATGCCATCATGGAAAAATTGAATGACAATGAATTAGCGGTTGTACCGGTGGATTTGGGTTGGAACGATGTGGGAAGTTGGGATGCCGTGGCCGAACATTTTATGGCTTTAGGGTTGAATGCAAAAGGGACTGAAGTTTTATCAACAAAATCAGAGCCCCAGCATTTCGTATTTTCTCAAACCGGACGTGAAGTGGCTTTGGTTGATGTGGATAATTTAATTGTCGTCGATACGCCTGACACATTGATGATTGCCTCTAAGGGGTCATCGCAAAAAGTGCGAGAGATCGTGGATCAGCTCAATCAAAAAAAATCAAAACTTTCAGAGGATACTTCCTCTGAAGAGCGGCCTTGGGGTCATTTCGAGATTTTAAAAAACACAGATGATTTTAAATCAAAAGTGATTCAAGTTTGGGCCCATTCTCAAATTTCCTATCAATCCCATGCCAAACGGGCTGAGCACTGGATTATAACCAAAGGTCAAGGTGAAGTGGTTTTGAATGATGATGTGATTCCTGTGAAGGCCGGATCCCACGTTTTTATTCCTATGGGGGCCAAGCACAGAATTCGCAATAACAGTGATAAAACTTTAGAATTTGTTGAAGTCCAATTAGGTACTTATTTCGGTGAAGACGACATCGTTCGCTACTCTGATGATTATAACCGAGCTTAAACTTTGAAAAGACTGATTTGTTTTTTATTATTCAGTCCCCATTTGTGGGCGGCCTATTCCAATCATAATTCGATTTTAATCGGTGATTTGGCAGCAGGTCTATCGGGCGCAGGGACTGCCATTCAAGGTGACGTATCATCGGCTTCATTTTATAATCCTGCATTGCTGTCCAATCTAAAGGGTTCCTCTTTTTCTGCAGCTGTGGGAATTTATAAAAAATTTGATACTGTCTTTAATCAAAAAGAAGATTTACTGGCGGCTCCTTTGCGAGTGAACAAAGGATATTTTCGCTCACTTCCTTCAGCCACAGGTCAAGTGATCGATTATGAAGGCTATAAATTGGCCCTATCAATTGTAACCCCGGATTATGATCAGTTCTCGGGTCGTGTTTTTTCATCAGGCACTGAAACAAAAAATATGAATTTTACAGATGAATCTCTTTGGGTCGGCGCAAGCTTATCCAATCAATGGAATGAAAAAACATTTTGGGGTTTGACTGCCTACTATACGGCCAGAAATTTTTCCCAGCAAGAGATCGAAAGAGATGTTCCTAGTGCGACAGAGCTTGAGTATCGATCAGAGGACCGAAGTATTAAAGAAAACGCGATCGTTACAATCTTAGGAATTTATCATCAATTGAACGACAAATTAGGTCTTGGAGCCTCTTTGAGGTGGACACCTCTGGTTATCAATGGCTCTGCAGGAATTAAAGAAACTTTGATTTCAGCGTCTGGTGGTAGTGTAACTTTGCAAGCTCCTGAATCCGAAAGCTTAAAAAGCCAGGTGTTTATTCCAGCGAGGCTGAATTTGGGATTGTCTTATCAAATCTCATCATCGCTTCAAATGGCTTGGGACATTCATATTCACGAGGGACTGCGCTTTTATGATCTTAAAAATCGCACTGATTCCACATTGGTACATATGGATTCAGTGGTTAATACATCCTTGGGATTTGAAAATACATTTAGAGATTGGCTGAAGTTAAGAGCTGGGATTTTTACAAATTTTTCAGCTCATCCTGATCCCAACCCAAGTCTTTTAAGGAATCAAAAAGATCATGTGGACATGTTAGGATTTAGTACTAATTTTGTATTTATCAGTGATAAGAAAATCGCCTACACATTTGGTGGTTACTACACAGGTGGATCAGGGCGATCATTACAAAAGAATTTTAATGATTATACCGTCATTACAAAAAGACAAAATATCTTTACTATGCTTGTGGGAACTTCACTTAATTTTTAATACTCATCAGCTAATATGGGAAGTAATTCAAAGGCTAATGCCCCAATCAGTGGTCCCACAAATAATCCTGGAAGTCCAAATACTATAATAGCACCAATCGTACAAAACAAAGCCCAGATAGAAGGGATTTGAGTTTTACCAGCTAGTAAAATAGGACGAAGAATATTATCCAAAACTGAAGCTAGGCCTGCGATAACGAACAGTCCAATACCAGAAAACCAGTTCGAATCTGCAATCGCTATAAGAGCCATAACTAAGGAAACAGGTCCTGCGCCAATCACAGGAATGAAAGATAATAAAAAGGTTATAAAAAAGACCAATAAAAATTGATAATCAGTGAAAATGACGGCACCCAGTGCGGTTAATAAAGCCTGTGCAAATCCGGTAATAAATGAACTTAGGACAACAGAGCGACAGCAATTGACAAAAGTATTTGTTAGCCTGTGAAGACCCTCTTGAGAGAGCCAATCAATTTTTTCTATTGTAGTGTAATAGGATTTCCTCATGAGTAAAAAAGAAATGATTGATAAAATAAGAACAAAAAACATAAGGAGTAATTCTGGAATTTTGGTCACAGCATCACTAAACACAGCTGTTAAAATTCCACCTGTTTTTTGCACGAGTCCCCACAGTTGTTCATTAATAACTTGAGTATCGATTCCATAATTTTGAAAGATATCAATTTTTGCAAGCAAGCCTTCTTGATACTGTTTAAATTGTTGAATGGATTCTTCGTTGTTATAGAGATCGAGTTGTGCTCGCAAAGTCTGCGTCCCTTTTATTAAGGTGAGTCCAAAGGGAATAATAAATAAAAGGGTCATACCGCTTAGGAGTAAAAATAAAGACAGATTGGTTCGACCTTTTAATTTACGTTCAACAAAATCCAGTGCTGGTGCTATGGCCACAGCAAAAACAAGTCCTAAAATAATTGTTATCCAGAAGGGCTTTAAAATCCAAAGGAAGGGAAAAGCAACAGCAGCCATAAGAAGAATGATAACGGTGTGACGATAGGTTTTTAGAAATTGATTCATGTTTTAGATATAAAAGATCGGTCCGGGCTTTGCAACTACGCACCACGGTGGTTCTAACATGGGAGTATTCGATATGAGAGCTAAATTAGGGTTGATTGTTTCAATGGTGTTCATAAGTTTAACATCTGTTTCTGCTGTAAAGTTAAAGGTTCCGAAAGTTCAATTTAATGACGCTTTTAAACACAAGATTTTGGCACAAACAAAGCCTGAATTGATCGAAAAGCGTGGCAATTTGGTTAAATTAAGGCGCTATTACATTGATCAATTGGGAACTGAAAGGTTTCAGTATGGATTTGCTGAATACTTATGCCGCGGCACACGCTGCGAGCAAGTGGATCAACCTACGGGTCTTAAGCTTTATGCCAGCTGTAAGGGCTTTAATCGCAATGGACAACCCGTTTGCAGCTCTTTGATAAGTGTTCGTGTGGATATACAGGATCCTACTCATGGAAATCGCTTCGAAAATCGTAGATCATGGTATTCCTGTGATGATTATGGATCGCCTTGTCGTGATTACGACGAGTTAAATGAGTATCCTTCCAGGTATACAAATGAAGATGCAGAGTTTGGACTTCAGTTCTAAGTCATAACTCTGCAAAGGAGTTATGAAAAATGAAAGTCATTCAGCAAAATGGAATTCCTGAATTAGAAGTTCAAACTGTTCTTGAGGTAAAAAACCAGTTCCTTTTGGTAGACGTAAGAACTCCTGAAGAATTTAACGGAGAACTGGGTCACATCGATGGGGCCAAGCTTGTCACTCTTGGTCCTGATCTTATGAATTACTTAGAAAATTTGGAAAAATCAAAAAAAGTAATATTTGTTTGTCGCAGTGGTGGACGTTCGGGTCAGGCGACCATGGTCAGCCAACAACTTGGCATAACTTCATCCTATAACATGATAGGTGGAATGATCGAATGGAATAGAAAGCAGCTTCCAACGGTCTCTGAGTAATGCCAGTTCATCCTTGTCAAAAATGTGGAGCTTGTTGTTCTTCTTACCGAGTTTCCTTTTACTGGAGAGAAGCAGAGAAGAAAGATAGTGTTCATGCAGTACCGCAGGAATTTTGGGAAGAAGGGTCGGGGCATTACCGAGTGATGAAGGGAACGGATAGCAAGCACAATCCAAAATGTGCAGGGCTTGGTGGAAAAGTGGGTGAGTGGGTCAAGTGCTCAATTTATGAAAACAGACCATCACCTTGTCGAAACTTTGCGGCTTCCTACGAGCACGGTGTTCACAGGCCGCGTTGTGATGAGGCAAGAAAAAAACATGGTCTTCCGGCTTTACGGCGCGAAGACTGGGAGTTGTAATTTATGAAAAAAATATTTTGGGCTTTTGGTGTTAGTTTTATTGTGATTTCGATTCTACTTCTGGTGATTGTTAAGCGTGGAGTTATTATTCGCCCACAGCCATTGATAAAGCCCACTGTTATTCAAGAAAATTTTGAACCTGTATCTAGGCATTTAGCATTAAGAATGTTTCCAGAGTTTCAAAGCACTGATTACGTGATTTGGAATTTAGATCCTGAAAATACTGAAAGTCAGTTACTCGAAAAGCAAATTCTTCAGGAGTATCAAAAAATTTTTCAAAAAAATGTGAATGTTCTAAGTGCTGGTCAACCCATAGAAACATGTCCGAAGCCTTGTTGGATATTTTCAAAAGTTGATGAAGAAAAATTGAACAACTTTGTTAAAGTCGATTGGGTGAATTTTGATCGGGTCGAGCCCATCCCTGAAAGTTGTATGAATAAAAAAATTCTAGATGCCGATTGCATTAAATTTGTTAGCCTTAACAGCATAGAGCGCAAATTAAAAGAGCCTGAATCCAGGTACTTTTTTCTGCATAAGTATATGGACACATCATTTTATTTATTTATTCAAACACCTAGAAATTTGATTCCACAATAAACTGCAAAGAATTTTTATTAAGTAATAAATCAAGTTGGTAACTGACATAAAAAGCCAGCTGTCTTGTCCAATTGTAACCCAAATCTATCTTCCAAATGGTTTCCTTTTGATAGATCTCAGCTTCAAGTATCATTCGTGCTAAACCAATTTCAGATCTTAAACCCATCAGTAAGCCGGGGCGTAGATTGTGGACATATTTGTTTTCAATACCGATTTCAGCATCAGCTAATATTAATGAATAGAGCAAAGTAGATTGATATTTTTTTGAAAATCCAAGTCCAGCCTTAGCGGAAAAGTAATCTGAAAGGTTATTTAAAAAATAACTTCGACTATTCAGTTTTGTGCTTATCATCCAGGATTTTTTCGTTTCAAAAGTTTCTGTTGTTTCAAAAGACCTGATATCAGCTAATAAAATTTGATACTGTTTATTTTGTAAATCATTATTTTGTACTTGATATTTTAACCCTAAATATTCGATGGACGAAAAATCATCAAATCCCATAGAGCTTTGGTTAAATCCATGTACACCGTGTCGATAGCTTAACCAACTGGAATTTTTATCGGTGACACCCAATTTGATCTGTTGTGGAAGATGTCCATCATAGGGCGCTAAAGGACCTACATCTTGGGAAACCAATTGGTTGTGATCAGATGCAATTGGCACTAGAGCTCTTTTATTAAGTGTAAGATCCATTAATTTTTTTTGTGATTCTGTTAATTTTGCATTGTTTTGATAGTTAACCATTTGCCAGTGATAAATAAGGGCATCCAAGACAAGAGGATCAACAGTTGTATCAAGTGATTGAAGACTTTTTTGACTTTGTTTAAATTGAAACATTTGCGATGCATTCATTTTTTCCAGCAAAAGAATCATTTTTCGTTTTAAGGACATGTAAAATCGTTTATTTTCGTTGGTCAGCCCTGCATTTATAAGAGTTCGAACACTTTCATGGGGAAGGGTTTCAAAGCCATGGTTTTGCACAAGGTTTAAATCAGGCCTTATGGCTTCAACAACACGGAGTAAATGAAATGAACAATTTCTTTTGATAAAATAATAGGGTTTAGAATATCTAGAAATTTCCCAAAGATGATCGATAAAAAAATCAACCTCTGTTTGAGAAAAATTAAGATCCACTTCCCATATATCTCGAGATTCAGAGTTATTATACAGACCTAGTTTAATATAAAAGGGTTCAAGGTTGTAGTATCCTGGATACTGTCCAGTGAGTCCTTTGCGAATTCGACTTAAGGCTCCATCCTCTCCTGTAGAAGCTAAAAATCCAACTGCATAACTAAGTAAAGCGGAAGTTCGTTTAGGGTCTTCACGGTTTGAAATACGAAATAGTGTATGACCAAAAAGCGATGCAGGGTTTTGTGAGTAGGCCCCTGAAAATAATAAGCTAATATGGGTACTTTTCAAATTGGCTCGCCAATAATCAAGCTCTGGGCACGGTGGATTGGGAAATTTTTTATTTAAGAATTGTTCAATTCTTTTTTTTCGAGCAGGAAACAAGCAGGCCACACTATTTTCACTTGACGGTTTTTCTAAACCTTCAACTAATGCTTGAAGCTCAAGCTCAAAGTTTTTATTGCCATTGGCATGAACATAAAAGCTAGGATCTAAAAATTCTGATGATCCTGAAGGATTATTGAAGTGATATAATTTTTTGAGACTTGAAATTTGGGGTTCTGTAAAAACAGAACCCCAAGAAAGTTGAAAGATAAAGATTAAACTAACTGAGGAAAGTCGCACTTTTTAGCTAATTCAGGGTTACGTAAAATAACTTTAAAAATTTCTGTTAATGCTTTTTCAGGATTCGCATTATTAGAATTATCAAAAATTTCTGAATAGGAATTTTTTAAGCTTTGATTCATTTGTTGGTTAACACCTGAACAGCCCATCGTTTGTGACAAAGCACTGATGTGAGTTCCCGATCCCATAGCCACTTGTGATTTGAGCTCAAAATAATTGTGAGTGACAAAATGTAGACTTTCTTTTTCTTTCAACACAATTTTGTGTTTTGTACAGTTTGAAGTACCAGAGGTCATACCAAAAGTGGCAACTGGCGCTAAAAATCCATTTGTGGTTGAACGTAATGCCGATGATAATAAGGAGTTATCTTTTAGAATATACCAGCCAGGTCCGCAGCCTGAGCTTCCATCAGCAGCCATTGCAAATTTTGATAAGAAAAGTACAAATAATACAACTTTCATCATGAAAAAATCCTTTTGTTGGTTTGTTGAGCCTTCATTGTAAATGAGGCCCACCATTAAACAAAAGGATTCTTATAGACCTGGGCTAAAATTGATTATCTTAACACACCAGCAATGACTTCAAATTGACCCCGAGATCCAAGTAAACCAGACGTTGCTACAACTCGGATTTCTCGAACGTAATCAGAATAAATTCTTGAGGACATTTTTCTGCCATCAGAAAGATTTCCTCTGAAAGCTGGGATTTCTTCTGAATATCCATTTTGGTAAATAACGATGACGGATTGAATGTCCACAGTACCTCTGATGGCTACGATCTCGAGACGAAAAATTCGCTCATTCCAATTTCGAGGTTGAAAACTATGGGTTTCAGTAATCAGCTTGTTGGTTCTAACGCTTCCCAAAGAAACATTCACAAGACGGTCTTGCCGTCCTGGAGGTGCAGGTCGTTCTGGACGCTCGGGCCGACCAAACCTTTGACCGTGTGCTAAGAGTGAACTGAGTAGGATTAAAACTAAAGTGATGGATTTCATATTGCCCCCTGTTGGGAATGAGTAATACGAAATTCATGCCAATCTTATTGGTGTCACTCTGACCACGACCTAGGACGAGCTTTGCAGATCTTTTTTCTGAGTTAGCATGTTAAAATAGGCTTTTGCCAAACCGAATAAAGAATTTTTTTGCTTCTGTTTGTTAAGTTTTCTAACAAGCAGACCAATTTCAAACAAGTAATTCCACTGGGTGATCAACGTTTGATAGGCCTCAAGATAGGTCGTTTGAGGATCCCAAATGTGAGTGGCCTCTGAACCTGCCCCGTTCACTTCCACGACCTGAATGCCAAGGCCTTGTATTAATTTTTCTTTCGATTCGTAACGAATGTCAAATCGACCAAAATAAAAGTCAGGAATTTTCTTGGCCAGTTCATCAATTGCTGAAGTTAATTGTGGGGTAATTAAATCTTTTCCATTTTTAAATATAGCACCCTGGCAATGATTCCCACATTCAGAGAGGTAGTAGATTTCATTTTGTTTTAATATTTCATTCGCCCGGTCACCGGCACGTTCAAGATAAGTTTCAGAAATGATTCGAGCCCTGGGGTCATCAAAAATATGTTGGGCGATAGTTCTTTTGCCATCACCAGTGATAAATGGAAAAGTTTTATCTGTTACTGAAAAGATAAAGCCAACATTTTGATTGGGTTTGCGGATATAAAATAGTCCAGCCTCATTCTGCCAAGAACAAAACTTTTGTGCGATCAGATCAAAATTTGCAAGATTCAAGTATTCACTTAGCTGATAGGAATCACGAATGATTCGAACAGCAAAGCCTCTTTGGCCTACGTCAGGTTTCAAAATAAAAGGATAGCTTAAAAGTTTAGATTTTAATAACTGCTCAACTGATTCTTCTTTATTTGTTTGATGAATTTTATAGGTGGGCAGGGAAAAAGGGTGATTTAACATATGCTGATAGAATTCCCATTTGGATTCACCTAAAAGTCCGCCGTAAAGGATTTGGGGATTGGCATCAAGTAAAGCTGTGATACTACGATTTTTGATCATGAGATAAATAATATAAAAAATAAGAGGAGGATAAAATAGCCAAGGAGGCCAAAACTCGAAGGATAAATACTTTCTATAGCTGTTTAAAAACTGCTGAGCCTTGATCGGTTGCGTGCCTAAAATAAAAATTTTTCTAAGGACAAACAGAAACAAAAGAGCCAATAATATGGAAATCAATAGATTGTTAATAAAAAAGACAGCAAAAAAATGAGCTCCTAGCATAGCAACTCCCACCCATGCCCCCACGCTAATCACAGTTATCAACCAAAAAGATATTTGAGAAAAATTTTGAAATCCTGCAGCTAGATAGGTGATGACCCGTGTTCCTGGTACAAAGCGACAGATAAATACGGCCGCAAGCATGGAGCGAGGATGAACAGATTGGACTTTATGTTTTAATTTCATTAATCGGGGATAGTGTTCAATTTTTTTTATGCTTGATAACCACCAGCCGAAATAATAAATCGCTAGATCCCCAACGCTTATGCCCAAAAAACAGGCTAAAAAACCAAGTTCAGAGCTGATTTTTTCCTGGGCAATGAGAGTTATCATAGAGGCTAAGGCCACGTCCTCTAATACGAATGTTCCAAAAAATAAGGACCAAAATAATTCATTCCACATGGAAGCTGTAATAAATCGAACTTTTTAATCTCTTACAAGAAATAAAGGGGTTTTTAATTATGAAACAATTATTCTTGTTATTTAGCTTTTGCTTACCATTGGTGGCCTTTTCCCAATCCACCGCGAATCTGGAAAAAGGTGTTATGCTGAAAGGATATGATCCTGTGAGCTACTTTAAAAACCAGCCTATAAAGGGCGAAAGTAAAATAAAGGCAGAGCATAAAGGGCTGACCTACTTATTTAGTGCTGAAGAAAACAAAACTCTATTTTTAGCACAACCTGAAGCTTACGTGCCTCAGTATGAAGGCTGGTGTGCTACTGCGGTGGCTGGTGGGTATAAGTTTGATATAGATCCGACCCACTACAGAATAACGAATGGTAAGCTTTATTTGTTTTATAAGGGATGGCGAGGGGATGCCAAAAAAGATTGGCTTAAAAACGAGCCAGAGCAAATCCTAAAAGCCAATCAAAACTGGCCCGTTGTCGCAAAGTCAAAAGAGTAATAAATATGAATAAGATCAATTGGATAGCTAGAATTCTTGCAGCCACAATCCTGCTGCAAACACTTTTCTTTAAGTTCACGGCGGCTCCCGAATCTGTCTATATTTTTACACAAATGGGTGTTGAGCCTTTCGGTCGAATCGCGAGCGGAGTTTTCGAGTTGTTTGCAGGCATTTTATTAGTTGTGCCTGCCACTCAAATTTTTGGAGCCCTGCTGGCACTGGGTATCATGGCAGGAGCCATTTTAAGTCATCTCTTTGTTTTAGGAATTGTTGTTCAAGATGATGGGGGATCACTTTTTGGATTGGCAATTTTAGTTTTTTGTAGTTCTTTGTTTGTACTCTACTACAATCGATATTCTATTCAACAATTGCTTAGAAAATTCGTTAAGGTTTAATTATTTATGTTTGAGACAGAAACACTACGAGATGCCAAGTATACAAGAACTGTTTTGTTTGAAACTGAGGCCTTTGAGGTCGTTAGATGTGTTTGGCAAAAAGAGGCAATTTCAATGTTGCATTCTCATGGAGTCAGTCAATGCTCTGTTTTAATTGAAAACGGAATATTTGAAAATAAAACGGTTCTAGGATTTAAAACTGAAACTCAGATACTCAAAGTAGGACAGTTTTTCACCACACCAATAGCCGCTGAACATGAAATTAAATGTATAAGTGAAACAGGAACAACACTGCATGTTTATTCTCCAAAAATTTCAAAAGATCTAAAGCCTGCAACTTTTCATAATCAAAATGATAAATTAGAATTCCATCTAGATTTAGGTGATTCACTGAATTGGAATCATGTTTCCCATTTACTGAGTGAGATTGAAAAATCTTCGGTCACCACAAGCTCACCTTATTTTATGAACCAGTTGTTTTCTGGAGTTCATTCTCAAACTTTAGCTGCTGAATCAGTTATTCATCGCACCCGCACAACGTTAGCGACTTGGGAAGCCAGTCCCGTTTATTCACTGATTGAAAAAGAAATTACAAAAAAATTAGCGATGAAAATGGGATGGGATTCAAAGAATTCTGATGGTATTGGAATCTCAGGGGGAAGTGCAGCTAACATGATGGCTTTGCATTGTGCTAGGCACTCTAATAACCCTCTTGCAAAAACCCAGGGAAATCAAAATCACAGTTACCGAATCTATGTTTCTGATCAGGCCCATTATTCTTTTTTAAAGTCTGCTAATGCTATCGGTTTAGGAACAAATTCTGTTGTTTCAATTCAAACAGATGAATTTGGAAAAATGATTTCCGATGATTTACAAGCTCAAATTCAACAAGATCTTAAATCCGGTCATGAGCCATTATTAGTTGCTGCCACTGCGGGCACAACAGTATTAGGTGCATTTGATCCCATCGATGAATTGGCTGTTGTGGCTCGAAAGTTCAATCTTTGGTTGCATGTGGATGCAGCATGGGGAGCTCCCGCTTATTTTTCAAAAAACACAGATCTAATAAAAGGATCTGAATTGGCAGACTCTTTGACATTTGATGCCCATAAGTTTTTTGGTGCGGACCTAACTTCTACATTTTTCGTGGTTAAAAATGGAGCTCTGTTGTTTGAAGCCAATGATGTTAAAGGTGGAGAATACTTATTTCACGAGTCAGAGGAACTTGATCGTGGAAGACTATCTTGGCAATGCGGACGAGGTGCAGAATTTTTAAGTTTTTGGACCCTTTGGAAAAACCTAGGTGATCAGGGCTTGCAAAACGCTATTGATCAAAAATTAGAACTTGTGCAGACCACTGTTGATTTTATAAAAAATCAACAACGACTCAGATTAATTAGTCATCCTTCTTTTTTAAATTTATGTGTTCAAGTTTTGCCACCTCAAGGCAGTGAGGCCGATCCTCGTGCTTGGTCAATTCATGTTCGCAAACAAATGATCAAGCATCATCAAGCCATGGTGAATTATTCGGAAAATTCCAAGGATGGAGCTTTTTTAAGAATGATTTTTGTGCACCCACAGCTGAATTTTGAACATGTAAAAAATATTTTAAATTTCGCTCTTGGGGTTTGCTAATTTTTTAATTAATTTTTCGTTTATTTTTTCAATTGGCTCTTCAGATGAACTGAGTTTCTTTGCATGTTCAGACAATACTTTAGAAAAATTAAAATAGTTTGTGCAAGCCTGACATAGACTTAAGTGAAGAAAGAATTGAAAATTGGATGTTTTAGGTCCATGGTCAATGTGACTTGCTACTTGCTGGCATCGAAGTGCAAAATCAACACCTTTTCGACCACTCAGGCGGTAGTAAACCCAGTGTCAAATTTTTCTAAGATTTTGAGACAGTTTATTCATTAACTAAAATCTTTCCCTCAATACACATACGAAGTTTTTGTTTGGCTCGAAATAACAGAACTCCTAAGTGAGTGTTGGAAACACTTAAAATATTACATATAATATCCGTCTCATTTTGGTCGATCTCTTTTAAAATAAATGCGTCCCTTTGATTATCTGTCAGATCATCCAAACATTCTTGAATAAACTTTAGAGTTTCCTGGGACTGCATCAGAAATTCAGGACTTTTTGGATCCTGTTTCCACCATCCATCCGGAGTGAAGTTCTGACTTAGTATTTTTTCAAAATCTTCCTCTGGCTGGACTCTTTTTTGATGTCTTTGAAATTCACGAATCTTATTAATTAAAATCCCGGCTAAAAATGTTTTTAATTGGGATCTACCCTCGAATTGATCTAAGTGATTAAGAAAAGTGGACCAAGTATCTTGTAAAAGATCAAAGGCATGTTCATTAAAAATTTTACGTGAAATCAAAATACGCTGTAAATAGGGATTAATTTCTTTAAACAATTGAGACAGAGTTTCAGTGTCCCTGTTTTTCAACTTCATCATAAGTTCATTTGAAAGGTAACTTTTATTAGGAGTATCGGTCATAGATTCTAAATTTTCTAACCCAAAGAGGCAGAATTTGCAGCTTTAAATAATAATCTAAGTGCTTTTTGGGAATTTTATTAAAAGAACTAATCACTTTTCGGCAATTTAAACTTTTGCAAAAGCATTTCATTTTCCACCAAGATTTGTACTGAGGAACAGTGGTGGAGTAGTCAAAACAGATTTCTTCTCCGATGGCGATATCTCGTATGGCAAATAACTTGAGTTCTTGTTTGATGCCGCAGTTGGGGTCACAACTGTGGTTGATGGATCTGGAGAGCTCATCAAGATCTATGTACATTGTGCGGCTGATTTGGAAAGGATCATCACAGGTCTCAAAGCCAGCTTCAATTCTTTTGTCGATTTGTTTTGATGTCAGTCGGTCACCTGCAAAAACATGAACTAAATCTCCTTTTTTAAAGGGCTTGGTTGTAAACACCCCTTGGCCTTTTCTTGATGTTTTTTTAATTTTGAAGTGCATATATGAAAGATTAAATTAGAAATCTTTAGGATTAAAGCCAATTTCGAATCGACATACCTTTTGGTTTGTTGTGTCAGATGTGTCTGCAAGTGTTTGCTTGAATCTTTTGTGATTGGGTGAAATTTGAAGTGCTAATTGAAAATACTTAATTGCTTCTGGAAAGTTTTTGTTTTTCCAACTTCGACAGCCCATATAATAATTTGCAATAGCTGAATTAGGATTCGCCTGATAGTCAGAAACAATTATATTTTCAAATTCTTCTTTATTTTGATTCTTTTTACTTAATAAATTAATTTCATAAATTTCCCAGTTGTCAGGAAATTTCTGTCTTATTTCAGATCCCAAATCAGAAAATTTCTGTTGATCCTCTGGAGTTAAATTATCATCCATTAAGTATCCAATACCAGCCGCTTTAGCTGCGGATTCATTCTCAGGAAGTCTTTTATAAAGCTCTTGACCCAATTCTCGTAAGTTTTTTTTACCCTCTACTGTATTGAAAGATTGACTGGTTAAATAGGCCATGAGTCGGTTGATCAATAGCTCTGTGGAAAGTGAGTCTGGAGATTGATATTCAGTTGCTCGGTGAACCCGAAATGACTTGATTGCAACCAACTGCACTTGGCAAGTGGGTGAAAGTTGTCCCTGATCATTAAGTTGGCAGGTTTCAGGGAAGCCTTTTAGAAACGCATTTGTACTGGTGTTTTCTTTAAAACAGTTGGCCTCTAATTGAAGTTCCTTATTTTTTAAATCATCCATGATCACTTTTAGTGAATAGGTTTCAAGTCGCTCAAAAAGTGGGCCACAGGGGCTGGATTTTTCTGCTTCAGAAAGAGTTGATTTTTCCAGGCCCTTAAAAACTTCAAGTTGTTCACTAAGTTTTTGTGGAACTGTATTTGGTTTGGAAATCGTATTAGCGTCCTTGGATGAGCCTTTACGAGTCATGTAAAATGTGGCTGCAATGACGAGAAGAACAGAGAGCAATAGAAGTGATTTTTTCATTCAGATGACTTCATCTATGTCCACCTTCTTGTCAAAGAAATAAAGTTTAAAACAGTTAATCAGATACCTTGGGACCAAAATATTAATGACATTTAACTAAAACATAAATTAGGTTAATTTTATGATTTTCAAATTTAAAAAATTTTCCATTAATGACATTGTTTCTGTATTATCTTTCACTGTTCTTAGTCTATCCTTTTTCTTTCCCTTTGATAGCTTGCCATTCTTGATCATTGCAGTGCTTTTTTTAGCATTAGGAATTTCAAGTGCTGTTCACAGTGCAGAAACTATAGCTAATCGAGTTGGTCCCTCTTTGGGAACACTGATACTTGCATTATCTGTGACCGTCATAGAAGTGGCATTAATCGTGAGTTTGATGGGTAATGGTTCTGAAGATGCTAGTAACATAGCAAGAGATACTGTATTTGCTGCGATTATGATTGTAACGAATGGTATTCTTGGAGTGAGTATTATATTAGGTGGTTTTCGATTCAAAGAGCTTGCCTATCAATCAGTTGGTACTAATTCTTTAATGGGAATTATTGCAGTACTTGCTTGTTTAACTTTAGTACTTCCTAATTTCACGACAAGTTCCAGCGGACCTACATATGATACAGGACAATTAATTTTTGTATCAGTTGCATCACTTTTTTTGTATGGTGCTTTAGTATGGGCTCAAACTAAAACACACAAAAGTTACTTTGAATCTCATACTCAAAATGAACTTGATGTTTTAGAAAAACAAGAAAAGATTCCCAGTCGAAATCGAGCTTTATTAAGTTTTATAACATTAGTGTTATCTCTTGTAGCTGTTGTAGGACTTGCCAAACTTCTAAGTCCTACTATCGAAAGTGGTGTCATTTATTTTGGTGCTCCGAAAGCTGTGTTAGGTATTATTATCGCGCTGTTAGTTTTGGCACCTGAAACACTAGCAGCAGTCAATGCAGCTAAAATTAATCAGCTACAGACAAGTTTAAATTTAGCACTAGGTTCAGGTGCAGCCAGTATTGCATTAACAATTCCAGTTGTAAGCGTTTACTCCCTAATGACAGCTCAAGAATTAAATCTTGGATTAGACTCAAAAAGTTCTATATTTTTATTGTTAACATTTGTGGTAGGTGCTTTTACATTCGCTTCTGACCGTACAACCACCTTGAGTGGTGTCATGCATTTGACAATTTTAGCGAGCTACATAGCAATGACATTGATGCCATAAAATATCAGGCACACAAATCGACAAAAAATTGTCAATTGCCATGTAAATGTAATGCTTATTAGCCAAACCACATCGGGGAGGGCTAACTATTAACTGTGACAAAATTCTTTGATTTTTTATTCTCAAAATTGCTCTCTGAAAAAGCGAAGGCCTTCATTGAGCCTAAGATCATCATTTTAGCTATCGCAAGTTTTGTAATTCATCTTATTGCGATATTACTAGTTGATCTTGAACTCATTGAAGTTTCAGATCCTTCAAATCTTTTTACTAATCCGATCGCTGCTATCTACACTCCATTTTCATTTATTTTAATCTATGAAGTGTATTTGCTGATTTATTACCTTCCGAAATCCATCACTGTTTACATTGGTAAACAGTATGAAATCATGACCTTGATTTTGATTCGTAGGCTTTTTAAAGATCTATCAGGATTGGAATTAACCCCAGATTGGTTCAAAGTTCGCGGTGATTTGGTTTTCACTTATGATCTTATAGCAACCGTGATCATGTTTTTTTTAATATGGGTTTTTTACGGGCTTAATCCTCAAAAAGAGGAAAAGAAATCACCACAGTTTGAATTGGCACCAGGCACATCTCAATTTGTGCGCTTAAAAAATGCCATTGCGACTATTCTAGTTCCCATTTTTATTGGAATTGCTTTTTACAGTTTATTTGAATGGACCTATCAAAACTTTTTTGCCACTGGAACAACTCCAGATAGAATATCTAAACTCGATGGAATTTTCTTTGATCGATTTTTTACGATTCTTATTTTAGTTGATGTTTTACTTTTGTTGATTTCCTTCTTGCGGACGGATCGATTTAGCACAGTGATTCGAAATTCAGGCTTTGTGATTTCAACTATTCTAATCAAAATTTCCTTTGGAACTGAAGGTTTGTTAAATAATATTTTAGTGGTAGTCGCTGTTCTATTTGGCGTGACGATGCTTTGGATTCATAATAAGTACGAGCGACTACCTTATAGCTCATAGATTATTCTAAAGTATGGAATCAGCAAAAAATTGATCAAGTTTTCTTAAAAAATGAACAGCGAAACCCATTTGAATCCACTCATTTCTTGCATCTTCTGGCGTCCAGTTTTGCATGTGAACTCGGTACAAAGCTGCGATCAAACCTGTGCGATCTTTTCCGTGCTGGCAATGAATGAAAATGGGGTAATTTCTTGAATCATTAAGAACTTCAAAAATTTCATGAATTTGATCTGCATCTGGATAGTCTGTGGCTTTAATTGGAAAATTGAGGAAGTTGAATCGATGGGTTCTTGCTGCCACCTTAGATTTTTCCACAGATGCGTCCCATCTAAGATTAATGACAGTTTTTACACCCAAAGATTTTAATTTTTGATAATCTTCAACTGTTGATGGCTGACCACCACGGTAGATGCGACCTTTTTCTAGAGCCATAAAACGAACGATTTCTGCATTCGCAAATACAGAAGATAATAGGACTAAAAGTATCAATTTTTTCATTATGAGCTCCCTTTTTTGTAAGGAGCTTATAACGACTTTTATTTACGAATGATACTGGAATTAATTATACATTTTTGGCATATTACTTTTAGTGTTTATACCCAGTATAGAATAAAGTGGACACCAGCCGATAATCCCAGTGAGGACAGGAATAACACCCAAGAAAAACCACGGGTTAGTGGGGCCCCAGAAGGCAAGACTCATAAGAAATAGACCTACAATAATTCGGATTGATCGATCCATGGAGTGAAGATTTGTTTTCATAACCATCCTTTTTTGAAATTAATATATGTAATTTCAAAGCTGCAATAGTCCATCCATGGCTAGATCAAACTCCTACGAGATTGATATTTAAATGGACAAATTTTCCACGTTTGAGGGGAAAGTGTTATTTAATTAAAGGAGTCACACTGAGTGGCAAGAGATACAGAGCCATCTTTTTTTCGAAACTCAGTTGGTCAAGTTGATTGAGGCTGACAAGATCTTGAGTTCCATCAATTTGATTGAGAGCCTTTTTTTGAACCTCATCATATTCACTTGTCGTATTGGCAAGCATCACGGCATCAGAAGAAAATAATCCTAGGCTTCCAAAAATTTTTTGTGGTCTGGTCGCACTGCCTCTGCATAAGTAAAAGGCAGCTCCGACCATCGTAGTCATGAGTCCTACGTTTTTAACAGTGTTCCAGGTGCTTGATTGCTTCTGAATTTTTTCACCTAATTGGCAAAACTCTGGGTTCTTTCTGATCACTCTTTCAAAGACAAGCGGATACTGACTGGCTAAATTGGCTATTGATTGGTCGTCCATTTTTAGTTCAAAGTTTCTGAGTTGTTGAAAAGAGCTGTAATGAAATCTTTGTAATGATTGGTTGATCGATTGAGTGCTAACGGGTTCGGGTCCATGGTGGGCAAGCATAGGTGCTTTTTTTAATGATGCCAAATATTGATCCTGCCAATTCTGGGTCTTAAAGGTAAGATCTTTTTTGTATTGAAGTTTGGCTCTTTCTTTTGAGTTTAATTTCTCAAGTTGAGCTTTTATTTCTTTGCGGTCTGCATTTATTTTTAATTCTGATGCATAAAACTGATCTTGCTGATCATTTAGTTTTTTAAAGGCCGCTAAAATCTCGGGATCAGAAAGTGGCTGCAGTTTTCGAAAGCCTGATAGCTGATGAGTGATATCTTGAGCAATCACAGAATTCGCAAAGTAATTCCAATTTCGAATCTCTTGATCTGTTTTGGGAAGTGTTTCTGGAAGATATTGTGTAGGAGATAAAACCTGAGAATCTCCAGATCTTAATGCACCTTCTGAAGATCGATTGAGTGCTAAAGCTTGTCGCATCTGAAGCCACTCATTTTCAAAGAAGCTTGATATTTTAATCCGCGTACGGTCACAGTATTGTTTAAAGGACTCTTTGAGATCAGGATACTCGAAACCAAAGGTTTTATCCTCACTGTTCCAGCACTGCTGCCAGCGGCTGGCTGTGGCATTAGTATATTTAAGATCAAAGTGAACTTGGCTTTTTACTTTTTTGAGTAATTCAACTTCGGATGTATTTTGTTTTAAGTTTTCTTTACAGTTAGAACTCTGTGCTTGGCACAATAAGCTATAAACTGAAAAAAAAAGTAAGACTAAAACTTTCAATTTTCCATCTACTTCTGTGGAGGAACTGCCGGATATTTGGGAGCCATTGCAGGTGTTGAGGGAAAGATTTTATTAATTTGACCCTCGCTCAAGTTTTTCTGGATCCAAGCATTATTTCGCTCAAGTGTGCCAGCGATTTCACTAATTCCCTTTTCTGCCTCGGGTGTTGTGTTGGTAAGTAGTTTTTGAGCTGTTCCACCTTCGTGCTTAACCAGATGATCTGGAAATAAAACTCGATTTACAGAAACAGGCAAAGGTCTGCTGAGTGCACCTTCAATTTTTCTACTATCAATTTCTAGTAGCAAATCAAGAGCTTCCTCTGGATTAATTTTTTGAAGCTTGGTTTGTTGGGCAACAATTTTTGCAATATCATTGCGTTTGTTTTCAATCAGCCTGAGTTTGAGTCTTAAAGTTTCATCAACCTCAGGTCTTAGCTTGGGATTGAGTTCCATTTCTTTAGCATTACGAATAAGACCCTTTGAAAGATCATCAGTGGCCATTAAAAGACCAGAATTAATTTTTTTCAAAGTTAACAGGCCTCGTGATGATTTTGTGAGTTCAAGAATGACTTCATCACTTAATGACTCTTTTAGAAAATTTTTATCTTTTTGAACGACATCAATAAACTTTTTCCCAAGGGGTGTGTTTTCACCTTTGTTAAACAATATTCGTTTAACTTGACTCCATTTCACATTTTCAGGCGGTACAGCAGTAATTAATTCAGCAATAAAAGGCTTAAAATTAAAGGCTGTCAATGCTAAGAATAAAGCCAGGTAGATCATCAACTTAAAATTCATATATAAATCCTTTTTAAATTATAGTGATCTATCGGTTAATTTTGACTCATTGTTTAGGAAAAGAGCTGTCAAACCTTTGTCCAGTTCTTATCAAGTTCAAGCTATAAAAATCCGATTCAGCCCTAATGAGGATTCTGCTGAGTTTTAGCTTTTTGATTTGTATTTATTTGCCTCTGCACGCCAGATCCAATCCTTCATGTCATTTAAAAAACAATCCGTTCAATACTTTAGAGGTCTTGCAAGCCAGTTGCTTGGCCATCAAGGACTCTGCAGATTGTAAGAATTTGTACTCACAGATTGATAAAACAGCAAAGTCCAGTGAAGAAGCTGATTACCAAAAATTAAAATGTGATAAAAAAACCATAGAAAACCGCATGAATTTTTCTTTTACAAGCGACATATTGATCGCCTGTGCAGCAGCAGTCATCGTAGACCCCATTAAAGATTTAGGAATTTTTGTTAAAGACTCAGCAGCAAAAGCATCTGTTAATTGGGACAAGGCCAGGGAGTGTGACAAAAGCTTTGAGCAAAAAGTTCAGCTAATTCATGCCCACAATTTAGATATGCCAAAGATCATGAGTATGAAAATCCCGTCTAAAGAAAAGTTAGCAGCTATGTCGTGCAATCAGATCCATGTTACCATTCTTAATCATAAGCAGACGAAGACGAATGCATTCTCAAGAAGTTTAAATAACAAAGCTCTGTCACCTACACAGAAAGCATCCTTAACTAAGGGTGAAATAGAATTTCTAGAGTACGATAAAAAAAGACTGGGTGGAGTTGCAGGCAGTAAAGGCTCGGGGTTATACGAGATGGTCGAGAATCTTTATAATCAGATGATTACAAAAGATAAATGCTATTCACCAGAGCAAACGGCCAAGCTTCGCTGCGAAATTGCAGCAACTGTGGCCTCTGTGACGATTCCGGGTTTGTTTGCCATAAGGGCTGCAAAATTGGCAAAGTTATCAAACCTTAAAGTCGAAGAGGTTTTAGAAAAAATTAATAATGCTGACAGGGCCACAGCGGGTGTCTCAGGACGTATTGTTAATCCACTAGAAAAGTCAGAAATCTTAAGTGCTTCGGGAAAATTATCCAATTCAGAGCGTGTCAAAGTTGTAGAATCCCTTTTTAATAAAAAATTATCGCAAAATGAAAAAGATCAGCTGATCAAAATGCATGATGTGGGTTCCAGCGAGGGCCGAGGATTTTCGGCATTAACAAAAGCTGACAAAGATAAAAAACGGGAACTGGCGAGAGCCATCAATCCTGATACAGGTAAGCCCTATTTTACCAACGAGGAATTTAATGCTCTTATGAGAAATGGAATCACAGGAATCACGGGTAAAGAAGATCTTCGTTTGCAATCGATGAAGATGATGGCTGATAGTTTTGATCGTCAAAATACAGCTCAAATGACCGAAGCTTTTAAGATTGGCAACGGTTACTATAAAAATTATTTAGATCTGCCTCCAGAGGCTTTCAAAAAAGCCTTGGGTAATTCCAGAGCTGATGATCTGTTGATAAGTGCTGCTACAGGTGGTCTGAAGCCTGATGAAGTTTTAGCACTTGCTAATAAAATTTCTAAAGTGGAAGGCGGAGATCATGCTGATAATTTGGCCCAGCTTTCTGCAAGGCTAGCTGATGAGTCCGTTAGACTAACAGAGCTAACAAAAAATGGGACTCAGGTTCTACAAAATGAATTTCGTCAGTACATGCTGCTTGAAAGTCGTTTTAAGATTGAGCAAGAATATGTCACGACTCGATTCGGTGATAAATTTGGTGATATCGATTTTGATAAATTTGAGGTCGCAGATCCTGATGGTCTTGATAGGTATCAAAAAATATCTGAAGAACTATCAAAGGCAAGAAAAGCGGCCGAGAAAAAGAAGTGGCCACATAAAGAAGCTGATAATTCTTATTAAATAATTTGGTGACCCGAGTGACCCAATATCCAAACGAATACAACCACTTGGAATCACTCAGATCTGTATCTCAGAAAGGGTCGATTATTCCAAGGAAATAGTCGAAAAGTACCTTTCTGGCAGTTCAGCAATGGATATCGCGAGCCTCTATTCCTGTTCAAAACAAAAGATTTTGAAGACTTTAAAAAAGTGCAAAATCAACATGAGGCCCGCCCGTACTGTGACAACTCGAACGGCAGTCTTAAAACAGAAAGCTAAATCCGGCGCTAGGCCATTTTATGGATTCTGTTACTTCGAAGGCGCTTTGACTAAACATCCCACTGAATTCCCTGTGTTGCTCAAGATCCACAGGCTGTGGGCCGCAGGGCGCTCAATTCATCAAATCAATCAAGAGTTGGACAAACATAATGTTAAATCCCGCGAGGGCAAAAAATGGAGCTGGGCTGCTATTCGAAATATCGTTCAGCGATTTGAGCAGAAAATTTTAATCATCAAAAATGGAGGCAAGTATGAACTTAGATAAACTTTTCGCGTGGGCTGTGAGAGTGGTTCTTGTGTTCGCGGCCAGTGGACGACTTGATATTTTACAGAATTGGATATGGTGGGCTCAGGCTAAGGTTGTGTATGAATCGCGGACATCGACTTGGGGCTCGCCGAGGTTTTTTGCATCAAAAGTAGAGGTTCAAAAGTAATTGAAGCTACTAATTTATTCACCTAACAAAGCAAGCTATTAATACAAAGATCTCGGGTTAAGGTGATATTTGGTTTTAAGACTGGATTCTTTCCTTGTGAAATGTAAACCAAAGCAAGACCGTAAGCGGTGGCGTAAAATATTCGAGAAGCCGTTAAGTGATCGAACTTTAATTTATTTCTATCTTCAAGTTTTTTAAAAATTTGAACGATCACCCCAAACAGTTCATAGCCTTCTTGCGGAATTCGCTGTCTAAGATGAGCAATAACGATTGCATGATAGAGATCTGTTTCGTCCTCAACAAAATCAAAAAATATATCCCAGGATTTAATAAGGCCGTTTAGTGGTGATTCATCTTTAACGAACTCTAGCTGCTTCTTGGTGTATCTCTTATAAGCTAAGGCAACTACGGCTTCAATAAGGCCTTCTTTATCATTAAAATAATAATAAACAGTGGGCGCTCTAACTCCCGCTTTCTCACACACAGAGCGAATTGAGACGGCATCAAGCCCTTCGTAGGCTATAATTTTTGCGGTAACTGATAAAATTTTTTCTCGCATTGACTTTGGCATAACTTTACTCTACTTCTCCGTCAACTTATATAACAATGTTATATAACGATCGTTACAGAGACAAGTTAAAATTTATAAGGAGCTAAAATGAAAATTTTTTTTGCAAGCCTGCTTTTGGCATTATCAGTTTATCAGCCATCTTTCGCGAGTGATCATTGCCTAGACCTTTCGGGTACATATAAGGATCTTGAAATTGAAAGCAGGCATGGTTTTCGTATAAAGCAGAATCAATGTAAAAGCCTGGAAGGTTTTTGGGGTAAGAGCAGAGTATTGCATTTAGAAATGGACGGTCGTCCTTTATATAATAAGCAGCTTGATAAAGTAACTACGTCTCGATGGATTTCGAATACATTATCTTATGTTGAATATGAAGATGTAAGTAGATACGGTTATTCGAAATACACAAAATCTAATTTGGAGATTGAAGGAAACACACTCAAGTGGTCCTATCACGAATTTAAAAATGGGAAATTGATCGGTCAAGGAAGTTCTTACAGTAAAAGAATTGAAAAAGGTGGGTATTAGAAATGAGCCTATCTGTTTTAATTTTCGTAAGTGTACTTGCTTTCGCGTCAAAAGGACGTCAAGCCCCAACGTCTGAGTATCTTTACCAAAGATCAGCCATACCTGATAAGCGAGAATATAAACTCAGCTCGAAGTATTCTCCATGTGACGACTTTCATAAATATGTTTGCAGTGAAGTCGAAAGCTCCTTTCAACTTCCTCCAAGTAGAAATGGTTATACTTTTGCCGTTAATGATAACTACGAGCGCCTAATTCACGCTAAGAATCGCTACTTTCAGTTGCTTTCTCAAGACTACAAGCCGTCGAATCCAAGGGCTTCGCAGCTCAAGTCATTTTTTTCTGCATGCATGGATGAGTCGTCTTCTTTGAAAGACGAGCACAATTTTGTTACTACGCAAAGATCTGAAATTTTGGCTATAACATCTAGAGAAGAATTAAAGAATTTTATTTATTCTCGTGCAGGTACACCATTGGACGTTTTTCTTTACGGAGAGGCAGATGCGGACTTGAATAATCCTGCTCATTTTGACTATTCTATTTCATCTAAACTCATGAGTTTGCCGGAGAAGTCCTATTACAAAAATCCAGCAACACGGAAAGATTTTGAAAGTGTGATATCCACATTTTTTAAATCCATTGGCGAAAAAAAATCCAAAGCAAAAGCTAAGATTGTCGTAAAAATTGAAAGTCAATTTGCTGACTCATATCCAAGTACATCTGAAATTCGACAAAGAGGAGCTCGCGATACCTATTGGCCTCGAGAAAAGTGGCTCTCTTCCTACACCGAACTCCCATTGAAGGCCTACTTTGAGCGACTTCCCCCTAAAACAAGAATCAGAAACAAAATTCCAGAAGCCACAGAGTTTACAAATAAACTTCTCGCCTCTGCGTCACTTGAAGAAATAAAAACGTATCTTCTCTATGCAACTTTAAAGGATCGCGTTGATGATGGGTATCAAGATTATTTTATGGCTAAATTTAAATTTGAGCATACGCACTTCGGAGGTCCTGCCGAACGCCATCCGCGGGATGAGCGCTGCACTCGAATTGTCATGAATAATTTCCCTTTTGAAATTGATGCTGAATTAACGCCTGTTCTTTTTAAGAATTTCCCGAAAGAAAAAGTTCGAAACATCGCAGAAAAAGTACGTCGAGCTTTGATAGAGCAGTTGAAGGAGAATACATGGCTCTCTGAATCTGCAAAAACTGAAGCCATTAAGAAAATGGAGACAGCTAAACTTTCTGTTGCAACTCCAGATCGAGAAGAAGACTGGGACTTTAGACCTCTTAATACGTATTCAGAAACTCAACCAATTAAAAACCAATTAAAGCTCGAACAAGCAATTATAGATCAAAAATTTGAACGTATGAAGAAAGAAAAGAATAGAGACCTTTGGTACTTAAGTCCTCTGGTGTTTAACGCCTTCTACGTCCCTGAAGATAATCGCCTGTCCATTTTGCAGGCTATGCTTCAGCCGCCTTATTTTGATTTGGATCGTTTTGAAATCGAGAATATCGCAGCAGTCGGAAGCATGGCGGGCCATGAATTGGGCCATGGAATTGATGACAAGGGTTCCAGGCGTGACCACACTGGAAAATTAAGGCAATGGATGTCTGAGGCAGATATGAAAGAATTTAAAAATAGAACTTCACGTTTCGAAAAAAGATTTAATGAGATTGGCCATGACGGTTCTTTAACTCTTGGGGAGAATGTTGGTGATCATATGGGAATTCGAGCAGCCTTTCGAGCCGCGTTTCCAAATTACCCAAAAACCAACAACACTCGCGATCTTCAGAAATTTTTTACTGCCTACGCAAAGACCTTTTGTGAGGTCAACAAACCTGACCTTGAGAAAATGCTGTTAAAAACAGACACACATGCTCTGGGGCGTGCTCGGATCAACGAACAGGTCATGAATTTGGAAGGATTCTCTAAGGCATATTCATGTAAACCGGGGGACAGAATGTATCGCAATGAACAACAGAGATTCGTTGTTTGGTAATGAACAAAGTAAAATCAAGTTGGCGACCCGTATTTAAACTGATCGTTGATGTAGGGTATCTATACAAGACTTGTTAGAGCTGAATAAGTTTTTTTTGCTAAATCGATAGCTTCAAAAACTTGCTTTTCTGTTAAGTCATCGATTAAAGCGTCTTGATATCGATATGCAACTGCATACGGAGTTAAATTTGAAGCTTTGCGAAGTAGGTCATTTAGTTCTGGGTAAAATTTTAGTAGTTCTGATGAAAGTTGAGCTATGTCATGGGTCTTAGTAATTTTCACAGAATTATGACTTAAAAGTCCCTTGATTGCTTTTTCGACACTTTGTTGGGAGTTAAATACAACGCCAATCCACATTTCTGAATTATTAGATGAAGCTAAATATTCGGCCATTAATAAATCAATACGTGACAGTTTGAACCATCGTTGAACATCAGAAGCCTTCACAGCTCGAGGCCTTCTGTCGACACGGTATTTGCGATAGAATTAAAGTTTTTACTTAAAGAATTAAATTCATCTTCGGTATAAATAAATACATCAACTGATACAGACCTTCCCCATAGGACTTGATTAGCCTCCTGCATACGTTCAATTTTAGTTTGATTAGAGTCTTTAACAATAAGAAAGAGGTCGTAATCACTTTCTGAATTTGCAGAATCATTGGCTCGGGATCCAAAAAGATAAATTTTTAAGGGATGAAAATGGTCTTTTAATTTTTGAACAATCTCGGTTAGATTTTTATCGTTCTGCAGAGATTTTTGCATAAAGATATTACCTTTCTAACTTGCCGGTCCTTCGTTTGGATATTTGCAAATTTGGTGACCCGAGTGACCCAATATCCAAACGAATTCAACCTCTTGGAATCACTCAGATCTGTATCTCAGAAAGGGTCGATTATTCCAAGGAAATAGTTGAAAAGTACCTTTCTGGCAGTTCTGCGTCGGATATCGCCAGCCTCTATTCCTGTTCAAAACAAAAGATTTTGAAGACCTTAAAAAAGTGCAAAATTAACATGAGGCCTGCACTTAGTGTGTCAACCCGAACGGCTGTCCTGCAACAGAAGGCTAAATCGGGTGCTAGGCCATTTTATGGATTCTGTTACTTCGAAGGCGCTTTAACTAAACATCCTATTGAATTCCCTGTGTTGCTTAAGATCCATCGAATGTGGGCTCAAGGCCTCTCAATTCATCAAATCAACCAAGAGTTGGACAAACATAATGTTAAATCCCGTGAGGGTAAAAAATGGAGCTGGGCTGCTATTCGAAATATCGTTCAGCGATTTGAGCAGAAAATTTTAATCATCAAAAACGGAGGCAAGTATGAACTTAGATAAACTTTTAGCAACGGTTGTGAGCGTGGTTCTTGTGTTCGCGGCCAGTGGACGGCTTGACATTTTACAGAATTGGATATGGCGGGCTCAGGCTAAGGTTGTGTATGAATCGCGGACCTCTACTTGGGGAAGTCCGAGATTCTTTCCAAATAGAAAATTTGAGAATGAGCGATGACAGCGGGGTCAATTTTGACAAGGTCCAAACGACCTTAAAGGGAGGCAGATCGCAAAAGGGCAGGTTGCATTCACAACTTGTGAACGATTTTTAGATTCTTGTGAACAATAATTTTGACATGGCTTTCCCGTAATGAAATAAACTTCGGAATGAATGATCATCTGTCCATTCTTAACTATTCAGACTTCCGTCCCTTTCTTAAGGACTATCTCAGGGATATTAAAAAGCGTAACAGTCGATTTAGTTGCGGAGCTTGGTCTCGAAGATTGGGGCTTAAAACTCCCTCAGCATTGACAATGATTCTTAATGGTCAAAGAAATCCAGGGCCAGAATTAGTCGAGCTGTTCATTCGTGATTTAAAGCTTGTGGGACGAGAAGCTACCTTTTTTCGAGAATTGGTTATCCTGGGGAAAAGTAAGGGCGAAAGCTCGAAAAGATTTTTGAATGAACTCAAACTTGCTGAAATTCATCCGCGAAAAGAATTCCGAGGAATCAGTTTAAATGCTTTTAAGGCCATTTCAAATTGGCATTTTTACGCTATTCGCGAACTTGTTGATCTTCCAAATTTTAAAGAAGACGCAACTTGGATACAAAAACGAATTCGATTTCCATTAACTACGAAACAGATTCATGAAGCTATTCGTATCATGCTGGAATTGGATTTTTTGTCGCGCGCACCCAATGGCAAGCTTCAATATACGAATCAAATAGAAACTGAATCTGATTCGCCTGACGAAGGTTTACGAAAATATCATGAACAAGTTTTAGAGATGGCACAAAAAAGTTTAAATACAATAAAGCCAGATTTGCGCGAAATATCAGGTATGACTTTTACTCTGAATAAAAAAGATTTAGTACGAGCGAAGGAAATTCTACGACAAGCACAATACGATCTATCTCAACTTGGAAAAACTCCCGGGGACGAAGTTTATCAAGTTGAAGTGGCTCTATTCCCACTTACGCAACAGGAGCATTAATGAAAAGTCTCTTCATCCTGATTCTTTTAATCAGCCTTAAGGTTTTTGCAGGGCCTGATCCAGAACTGCGCTATTACTTTTTGAAATGTCCTAATGGCCAAATCATCACCTCTGTTGCCGTTGATTTAGAAAAAAAGTCCAGGCGTGTTGATTATGGAGCGAATGGTCGTACCGATTTTATTCCATGGAGCTTAGAGTTTGAGCATCAGTATAAACATTATGAAATGGGAAGCAAAGCTCTTGAGCGAAAAGTCACTTGGAAGGAAGGCATTCATTTTGTTCCAACCAATTTAGGCTTGCCGGAGAAAATGAACGGTTGTGATGTTGTCCCGGTCGTGGTCTATTTCGAAGGCATTGGTTATGTGGGAAGCACGAACGACTATTCATTGCTGGATAAATACAATCGTCTTATTTTAAACTTACATTTTGACAATCCTAAAGTAGCTGAAGTTGTTTTTTCTGATAAGTACAAGATTCTGCCTGCGCGAGAAAAATACTTTTTTGTTAAATACGGCATTAACTATAATACTCTCGACGACGATTATGGATCATCATTTGATTTAAAAATTCCAGTTAGTCAAAATACAGGTTCGATCGTCGACATAAAAGATTGCACTTGGTGGAATGAAAATACGCCACAGAAATGTGATTTGATCCAATTGGGTACTGGGTTTTTTTTCATGAAAAACGTCGAATTTTGGAAAAATGGAATAATCAGAATTGCTGAAATACCAGATTATTATTTTTGGCCAAAAGATTGGAACAATCCTTCGGGCAAAAAAGTTCAATGTGGCCGCGGTTCAATAGGCTATAGATTTAACGGTGAGCTTGATTCTTGCGTCGATATGAAAGAGGTACCATGAGATTATTTGCACTTTTAGTTCTATTGATTTCTGCCGTGGCACAAGCTGGAGGCAGTCGCGTAGGAAATGGGGGCGATGGTGTGTATTGCCCTTCTTCGCCAAACCAGCCTCGGCTCCAGCTTCTCGATTTTTATGAGCTCTCCTTTTATGATAACCTAACTGTCGATTTAGGTGACGTGAATGAAGACCCTGCAGCAAAAGTTACCAAAATCATTGATAGCTTTAAAAAAATCTCACCGATACGAGCTGGACAGTACCAAGAAAGGTTACTGAATTTTTACAATAGAGTTCAATGGTCACAAGGACCACTTCAGGACGTTCCAGACTCTAATCACATTGTTTTGCCAGTAGGATGCGAAATTCGACAATTGGTCATTCAGAGTAAAGTCAATGGCCAACCTAACTATTTAGTCGACCAAAATCTTTGGCAAATGCTAAATGGAACTCAAAAAGCTGGTCTTATCTTACATGAAATTATTTACGAAGAGGCTCTTGAACAAGGTCAGATCAACTCAATTAATACAAGAGCACTTGTTAGATACTTCGCTAAGCAAAAGTTTGCTGTCATAGATGACTTAAACGATCTCAATCGAACCCTTTTTGAATTAGAGTTTCACCGACTACTTGAGGTTGCGTTTGAAAATGGAGATGTTGGTCTTCTCTCAAGATATAGTGATTATGGGGATATCAGCATTCATAGGCTTTCGTATTATAAATTTTGTGGTTACTTCTTAAAGGCTACCAAGGATTACGTCAATAATTGCAATGAACCTAGCAATTACGAGTTTTCTATTTTCGGATTCCAAGGGAGCGCGGACTACGCATCCCGGAGAATCAACAGAATCTATTCTCTGAAAACAAATTCAATTGTTTTCATGGTGCATCCCAGTGTTTTAAATCTTGATTTTCCAATCTTAGATTTCCACACTGGTGGATTTATTCCCGCTGAAGACATGATCTTTGAAAATAAACATTTCAAAACGATCTGTGAAAAAGAACACTGGGCGTTTCTCAGATTTGGACTTGAGTTCAACTACTTTGAATTGGACAAAAACCCAGTGGTACAATGTGGTGATCCTAAAAACTCAAACTCGAATGCATTTTTTAAATTTGATGGAATGTTTTACGCGTATCGTAGAATTGAATTTCTATGGTTCGAAAATTTGATTCTTGAACTAGTTAAGCCGGCCTATGTATTGGTTGGTAAAAACAAACTTGAAGTAAAACAACTTCACTTATCAAAAGAAAATGAACCCATGATCTTTCCTGGGAAGAAAAATTTAAAGATAGATTTGGATAAAAATGGATATTGCAGGATTGAGTCTTATGAGTCAAAAATCATATTTTTAAATGATGAAGACAATTCCATTGAGATAATCCTACGTATTCGTCCTGGTTCTGATCCAAGATTTGACTACTGCCATGTAAAATTTAAGGGAATTGAATATTTGAACGCTCATAGGGTTAAAGTCTCAAAAAGAGGACTGGGTGTTATATTAGATGTTAATTAAGCTTAGTATCAGAAAGGATGATATGTCTTGTAAGGTTTTATTGATTTTAGTTTTAAGTTTAATAACTGTGACCGGTTTTGCCGGCGAAATTGATATTTGTGATAGGGGAATAATTGGTATTGCAATCTCTAAAGCTGTTAATGGATACACAAATCAGGGCAACAAAGACTGTCATCAAGTTTCTGAAGAAAAAATGGCCACTCTTGACAATCTTTATTTTGAAAATTTGTCGATTCAAGAATTGAGGGCTGATCAATTCAGAGGACTTACTGGCTTAAGATCATTAGTTCTCAGTAGAAATAATATCACTCAATTGCCTTCCGATGTATTTAAATACCTTCCATCAGTTCAATATATTAATCTTTCGGATAATGAAATTTCCAATATTGATTCTGATGCATTTTTAAGTTTAACAAAGCTTGAAATTTTAAATTTAAAGGGCAACAAATTAACGGGATTAAAAATTAAAAACAATTCACTTCTTACTTTGGACGTAAATGGAAATCAATTTTTAAACCTTCCTGACAAGAGCTTTGAAGAGCTACCCAACTTAAGTAAGCTGTATTTATCTGTTAATGCAATTCAAACCATATCTGATGATGCATTTGTAGGCTTATCAAATCTTCGAGTTTTGGAATTAAGTGGCAATAAAATAACAACAATACCAACTCAGGCGCTTAAGCATACGCCGTCGCTAGTTGAGCTTGGTTTATCTTCAAATGCTTTGTCATTCTTGCCTGTTGAGGCTTTTAGAGGCTTAACTCGTTTAAAACTTCTGAACTTAAATTATAATAAATTGAGAACAATCGAAGCACATGCTTTTAGCTCCTTAGGCCAATTAAGCACTCTAATGTTAAGTCATAACGATGTTGAAATTGTTAAAGATGGACTTTTTGAAGAACTTAGGGGGCTTGAAAGGTTATATTTCGACAATAACCATCTATTTCGTTTTCCTCTAGCAGCTTTTAAGAATTCACCAGGGCTTCGATACCTGGACGTTGGCAACAATGACATTTTTGAAATTTATCGCTCTGAACTAGGATTGACTGAACGCGTTCACATTCTAGGCGTACATAAAGTGCGCCCCTGATGGGTCATAAATTTAGAAGGATTTTCTAAAGTGTTTTCAGGTAAGCCAGGCGGTTGGAAAGTATCGCAAAGAGCAAGTGAGATTCGTTGTTAGGGCCTAACCGCTTAGGCAGCGAACATAGTAAAATCAAGAGAGTGATTTTTATGGTTTCCCAGTCTATAAACTGATGAGGATATAAATCTTTAAAGCACAGTTTTTTGCAATGCTGGTGTGGTGGCGCGGTAAACACATTGGTTTCCGGTCGAAGAATAAAACTGAACTTGAGTGCCTGAAATGCTATACGAGATATCGCCTTGGCACTGCTGGCTATCATCTTCAATATCGTAGTTGGAAAGCACATTTCGAAGTTCTTTTTTAACTTTGTTTAATGCGGTGATGCTTCTAATATTTCCAAGACATTGTTTGGCAATACGAGTGCAGTATGGTTTTAGGTCTTTTTGAGTTATTAGATTGAATATCTCATTATGAGGATGAGTTCTGCCATTAGCAGAAATCACCAAATTATTAGGAGAATTAGGCTTTAAAACATAGTTGTAAATATCTAGATTATTATTATGTCGTGATCCGTGATGAGGTGCCTTCAATGTATCTACTTTGAGATTTTTTATCCCATCACGATTTAATGCTCTCTCATGCTCTTTCCATTGCTCTAATGTTGAATCCGCTCCAAATAAAATTTTATGCTCATCAAGTTCTAAACAAAAGACTACAGATGAATCGTTCATATTTTCAAAAGAATCTAGTTCAAAGTCACCATTCTCAATTGCTTGACGAATAAGTCCTTTTATCCGTCTCATTGGTAGAAAAACTCTACCGATTGGAGTTGGAATGCCGTCAATTCTGACGGGCATTTCGGTACCTTCTCCTTCTACAATTTTATCGTCATTATTAGAGAGGAAAGCAATGATCTCTGCAAGACTATATGCGCGTCTACCAATTTCTTCATCGGGAGATCGATCAACAAGTTCAGCAATTTTTTTCTTTAAGTTATGCACTTGGGTAGTATAAATGTCCTCACGTCGGCTTAAAAAAGGTGGAATTATAACTTTTTTTACATCGTAATGATTAAAGATATCCTCTAAGCCTAAATAATGGTCGGCATGAAGATGGGTAAGGATGACAGCAGCAACTTGTGTTACATTTTTGTTTTTTAGATATTCATGTGCAGGCACGATAGATTTGCTACCTCGCCTCGTGTAATTTGAGTCGATAATGATATAATACTCTTTGCTGTCGTAAGTTAATTCAATGAGAATTGAATCTCCATGTTCAACATCAAAATGTATAATATTAGCGTTCATCTTTGATGCGGCTTAATGCTTCAAGAACTCTATTTTTATAAGGGTTTTCAAAGGGTGTATTATCAATTTCAAAATCTTGATATCTGAAGCCATTTGCTCTCATTTTAATACTGTAAATAATTTGTTGTCCGTATTTAAGAACTTCTTCTTTATTATCGAAAACTACACGTGGAATATTGATCATTATCTCATTTCCGATCTTCAGCCTTACTGTATGATCTAAAACCTCAAATACGACCGCCTTAATCGAGCTGACAATTTTGTCAGCATGAGGTAAGATCTCTGGCGTATCTGCTATTTTTGATAATAAGTACTCTGGTTCGAATTCAATAAGAGAATCGCTCTTAGAGTCACTTTTAGAATCATTTTCCCTTAAATCAATACCACTTTTGGCTGGGCTTAAATCAACGAAGTCATAATATCTAGATTCAGGAGTAGTAGGTTCGGCGGTATATTTTATTTCTTTTACTGTAAGTGCAGACATAATTAAACCTTTTCCAAAGTTTTTTCGTTTATCAGTGCTATCGTAGTTTTGATTGTGTCAAAATAGTGACGTGATAATTTTGATAAATTTAAATCAGCAATTTCTGATTTTTTTTGCCATACATCGATATCAACAATTAATCCTTCTTCCACATCCGGCTTTATAGAAAAATACTTTTCCATTTCAGTTTTTTTATACGGCCCCATGGAAATTTTGGTATGGTCATTATTTTTTGAATTCATCAGTTCAAAAACCACCCCAATGTCTTCAAACATGTCAAAGTTTCTATTTAATGCAGAACTCATCTCGCCGAAGTTTTCTATAAAATGTTTCTTGAGTTTTTCAAAAGTAAATTTAGTGTCTTGGACAAGAACAAAACATCTAAAACCAATTCGTTCAAACTTATTGAAACTACTTTCTTTCAGAGACCTTAGGACATCGTCAGACAATTTGATTACAGGATGAGCGCTCAAATCAGAAAGTGAGGTTCCGTCTTCGTGTTCAATTACTGCATTCATAGTTTGAAGAGAAAGAGTAAAACGAAATACATCTCTTCCGCATTTCCCAGCAGTTGTTACTGTGTGATTTGAGAGGTTTAAATTGCTTCTTACGTCTGTGAAAGCAGGTTTTTCCGAATGTTCTTTAACTAATTGGGTGTAGTGCCCCAAATGGTCAACAAGCCCGAATGAAACGGGGTAATCTAATCTATAAATCGTTTTAAAAGCTAATGCTTTCAAGTTGACCTCATCTCAAAATAACTGTGCAAGCGAGATGCCACATTACATCAAACGATAGCTTCTATAACTAACATTTGGATAATTTGAACGCAAAGACTATATGCATCTCGGGTTGCCAGCTAAGAAGAGGATCTTCGGCGTCCACAGACTATACGTAAACATTCGAAAACATTAGATATTTTGGACGCAGGAGGCAAGTAGCGTTCGCTAGGGGCATATCTTTTGTGGAATGCTTATTTTTTGAACTTCTAATGATGAAAGAACATTGTGTGTCTTGTGCCGTTTGCGTCTTTTGCGGTTTGCCTATGCGGCGGTTGGCCCCAGATTCTGTGTGTCAGACAATCTGAGTCAGGTGGCGTTAGCTTGCTAGCATAGATTCCTGTTCCTTGGCAAATTCTGCCGGTGTTT